>NZ_NPKW01000007.1:0-83880 GCF_002265885.1 Vibrio sp. 03_296 | reverse complement strand
YTTGCCCGGATGTGGTGTCAGGCTTCCCCAGTTACTGCACTGGCTCCCTGTTAACAATGCCACCCTCAAGCACAGCATAGGTCTGACTGAGTATTGGGCTTTGCGATGTTTCGGACGCTTACCCACCTATGCTGCCGAAGCAGGTTCACTTACGTTGTGTACTGTTAACTTCCTATTGCTTCCTTCAGACCCTGCCGTTGGCCAGCAACGCCCTTGCAATTCGGATTATCTTCCCCTCAGTCAGGGCGATTCGGGCTTCTTTCAACCCGACGGGTTTGCCAGCTTCGCTGGGCAAACAAAAAAGCGCACTCAATGTGCGCTTTGGATAACAAGATCGTTCGCCACCATTTAGTGGCTTTGATAACTAGACGCTTTGGTAACGGGTTCGCCATACACCTAGTAACCCAAGAATAACAACCATTACTCCCCCCATACTGCCGCCAGAGGAGCCGCTGGAACTGGCGCTTGCCACCACTGCCGTTGTTGATAACACGGTGATCGTAACTCGTCCTTGCGCTGTAGCGCCTTCAGAATCCGAGACGGTGTAATGCAAAACCACCTCACTAGTGGATGCGCTCTCTTCAGGTGCTTGATAGCGAATCTGATTGTCTATAAGCGACACACTGCCGAAGGTCGGTGGTGAAACATGGGTTATTTGCAACGTTTGTCCATCGTGATCGCTGTCGTTGGCCAGTGGCGTAATATCAATACGCTCTCCGACCTTAACCGACACATGATCATCTTGCGCCACTGGTGGCGTATTCACGATAACAATCTGCACATGATCGCTGTGACTCAACCCACTTGGATCGCTCGCTTCTAACGTAAACGCAAACACATCTCCCATACGAGCCGAAGCTGGAATCGTAAACTGCGCGGTGTCACTCTCGGTTCCACTCAAGGAAACCGAAGGACCAAACGTCTGTCGCCATTGATAGTTCAGAGGGTCTCCATCCGGATCTTGCGTCGTCGTTCCGTTTAGCTGCACACGCTCACCAGCAACCAACTGACTTGCTTGCACATCGACGTTCACCACTGGAGCAACATTATTACCGACAACGACAACCTCGACACTTGCGACATCAGAGATCATTCGCCCATCCGCGGTTTGCAATCGGTAGGTAAAGCGATCTGAACCTACAAAATAAGAGGGGGCCGTGTACGTTAAGCCACTCAAACGGCCATGTTGTGGCTGAGTAACAATGTGTACTTCCACTTGCCCTGCCAGGGTGGCGTCAATGCGATCGTTGCTGGTCAGCATGAGTTGCAGTGAGCCATTTTTGCTGACTTCAACGCGATCATTCACCGGTAGCAATAGTTCGCTGATGTCTCTGTCCAGCAGCGCGGCAAAAGGAATGAGATGATATGGCAGTAATTTACTCATGCCGTCACTGCTGCTGGTTTGAGTATTTCCTAACCAGATGGTTTTACTTCCTTCCGGTTCCATGTTTTGGAGTTCACTAAACTGATAGTTTTGCTCCAGTTGCGCGTTCGTCAGCTCAATGACTAATGTATGCGAACCCAAAGCCAGTTTCGCGGGGGTATCAAATAAGAGGCGACCGTTACCAAACGTCGAGCCTTGGGCAAGCACGATACGCTCGGCTGGGTTAAGCACCAAAGAACCAAAATTGGCATTTGATACCGGGTAACGTGCCACCACATACTCAACGGGCTGAAGTGCATTGAGCACTTGGTAATAAAGCTGTACCCCTTCCAACACCGAGTCTGAACTGAGCGTGACAGCAAATGCGGCACTGTTCTTCTCCGCTTCACTGACAACATAGCTACGACGAAGGCTGGTCATCCAAGCGAAATCATACCCTTCAACAGGGCGACGAAAGAGAAACGAAGCAAACGCATCTGAACTCGCAATATTATTTAGGCTCACTCCAGTGGCAAAGCCAGTGATCGACGTTAACGAGGGGTGGGAGTTATCACTAATCAGGCTATTTTGGCTATCACCAGGATACACATCCGCGCCGTCAGTCCAACCACCATTCTCAAGCTCAGCTAAGCCATCAGCTTGCATGATCTGAACTTGCATCGGGCCTGTATGGTTAAAAGCATGATTGATGTTAACGGAGGTGACCAATACCCCCTCCGCTGTCAGCGCTCGATCGTAATCCTGCTTGCGGCGGTTCTCGACATACAAACGCGGACCAAATTCTTGCAGATAAGGGTCAAGATTGACGATGGCTGCTTGCTGATTGACGATTTGTACGTCGTTGTCTGAGCTGGTCAGGATCTGTGGATTGATGAAGCCAGCCGCATGTCGGCTCCAAGCGCTCATATTCACAGGAGTCTCTCCTGCATACAGATCACCCTCTTTCATTGCCCAAGAACCTGCACCCATTACCCCCCAAGATCCCACTGAACCTTTGTGGTTATAAGAATAAAGGTCTGGCAGATCTAACATGAGATGACCAAGCTCATGCACAATCACCCCCAAGGTGGATTGATGGTTGACTTGATAATCGGCAAATAAACAGTAGGCAGAAATGTACTTACCATCGACATAAACCGTGTTGTGGAAATACATGTGCGGCCAAATTGCAGGCTTCGTGAGCACACCGGTTGAGCGGTCTCCACCAGCAAAAACAAACATCACCGACAGCTCAGTTGGGTCGATAGAGCCGTCGCGGTTGAGATCGTAGGTCGAAAAATCCACATATTGGTCGATCAGTCGGTATGCTTCACTAAAAATGCTGTTCAAACGATTGGTACAAATTTGGCTGTCGTGACAATTTGGATGCTGCTGTGAGACCCGTATGCTAATGACACCGTCATTTGCCGTACCATAGGTTTCTTGAGCTGGCACAACGCGATACTGGCCAAAAGAGTTTTTGTCGTAGTAATCCACCACACTTTGGTTGACGTCACTGAACACCAACTCAGTAAAATCATGAACCATCGAAATGTTGCTAAACGACACCTGCACAACCAACAACGGTTGCTCAAACGGCTGCGCTCGGGAAGCGAAAGCGGAACGTGTTGAAAAAGGGGTTTGCTGCAGCGAACGAGAGCGTTGAGTGACAGGGCGCTCCGGCAGACTGGCGTGAGATGGCGTCACTTGTAACGCCGAGCGATCTTGAGCCGAAAGAGGAGGCTGCGAGTCGGCCAATTTTGCATCGCCACTCGAAATCAGATAAGGCTTAGCACCGTCGTTTTTTATTTCTGCGAAAAACCATGTATCTTGCTGCTCAATCAGCGCATTGCCTTGCTCGTCTTCATACCAATGGAAATCCGCATTACCCGTTAAGCGCACTTTCGTTGAAGAGCCGTCACTTAATTCGACATCATGCCAAATCGGCGCTGGTGGCACCGTTGCCGTTGCAGAGGCAGACAATGCCAAAGCAAGCGTAAAAATCAGCCATTTGTTCATTCTTAACCCTAACTCCCTTTAAGATATCGCTCGGCTCTGTGGTCAATCCAAGACACACCAATGTAGTAACTCAAGCCGATAAATCAATGAGGTTTTATAAAATACGCGAATCGTTTGGCAAAATAATCCCTCATGAATAAGTAAAAACGTAATAAAGTGTAATCTTGATGACAATCGCTTTGAAAGATAAAGAAAAAGGCCCAAGACGGACCTTTTCCATTTACTCGCTATTTGGGCTTAAAAGACGATCTCTTTCTTCTTGACGTGCAGAACATTCCGCTCAAAGCGCTGTTTCAGTGCGCAGCTCGCGAACAAACTCCGCTAGGCTTGCCAGTCGGCGTCTCGACTCTTTGACATAAGGGTTACTCTCATCCCACGCGTAGCCGGCAAGAATCGAAGAGATCATCTGCTTGATGCGTGGGTTAGGATCGTCAAAGAAAATCACCTCTTGCAAAGTGCCGTCATACCAGCCTTCAACATAGGTGCGGAAGGTATTCACCCCGACCATCAAAGGTTCGGCATACGCTTTTTGCCAATCGACCACTTCGCCGGCCAACTGTTTCTCAACGCACTCTACGGCAAACTGCGCCGATTTCATCGCAATCGTGACACCGGAAGAGAATACGGGATCAAGAAACTCACCCGCATTGCCGAGCAACGCATAATGTGGTGTTGCTAAATGCTTAACGTTGGCGGAGTAGCCACCTAATTCGCCAGCAGGATTCGGGTATTGCGCCTTATTCAGCAGTTGAGCAAGCCCCGGCTCTTCTGACGCCAGTTGCTGGAGCGCAGCTAACTTGTCGTCTGGATAACGTTGGAAAAATTCTGGAGTACCCACCACGCCAAAAGAGCAGACACCGTTGGAAAACGGTATCAACCAATACCAAACATCGGCATTTTCGGGATGAACCGAAATCAAGATCTTATCGCGGGTATAAGCGATGCCATCGCCATCGATATTATCGACGATGTGAGTAAAAATGGCTTTCCTCGGTGGTAAGCAAGACGGCTCTTCCAAGGCCAATAGTTTTGGCAATACTCGCCCAAACCCACTGGCATCGAGTAAATAATCGGCTTCAATTTGATAGGCTTGACCGTGTTCGTCCGTCACCACAAGCCGCGACTTGCTGCCTTCAAAGGTCACTTCCGTTACTTCATGCTGGTAACGAATCTCTACCCCTTGGCGCTGAGCATCATCTGCCAGCACTTTGTCGAACGTCGCTCTTTGTACTTGAAAGGTCGTGCCAGGGCCTGGCGTAAACTTATCGGTAAAGTCGAACTCGGTATAGACACCTTGCTTGCGAAACGCAGCACCATTTTTAAATTGAAAACCATGCTGATTGACGGCGTCTAACATGCCAGCCTGTTCAACCACTTCCATACAAGCTGGCAGCAAACTCTCCCCAATCGAAAAGCGGGGAAATTGCGCTTTTTCTAACACAATGACTTTAATGCCACGCTGGTGTAACAGCGCAGAGGCGGTCGAGCCCGATGGGCCCGCACCAATAATGACAACCTGGGTGGATTGCTTTTCCATACTCAGTGTAATTCCTGATTTTCTTTATTGTTTTGCAACCAATTTGAGCAAAGTGTGGCCTAATCCGATATTGTCGGTACGCTCCACAACCTCAAGTCCGGCTTCTTCAACGATTTGCAAGAAATCTTCGCTTCGATAGAAACGACTGTTACCATTCGCTAAACAGGTAAAGTAAAGCGAGGTCGCGTTTAGGCTATATGAAGCCGCATCATATTTCTGTGCATCGCAAAACAGTTCAAGAATATACACGACAGAGTTCTGTTGAAGGTTCTCCTTTACACGCTTGAGTATGCTCAATATTTCCATCGGCGAAAAACAGTCTAAGAACTGGCTCATCCACCACACGTCCGCGTTTTGCGGGAGGGATTCGCTTTTATCAAGCATATTCGCAGGGAAAGGTGCAATACGCTCCGCAAAACCTTGTTTATCGGCATTGGCCATCGCGAGTTCAAGCTGACGAGGCAAGTCCACAATCGTCACTTTGACATCAGGATCATAGTTACAGCACTGCAGCGCCCATTTTCCGGTATTGCCACCAATATCGACGATGTGTTGTGGTTTTTCCGCAAACACCGTCTCCAGCAAAATCGGGAATGAGCGATCAGAATAGTAGTGATCAAACTTAAACCAGCTCTCTTTTGCTTTTTCAGGCAGACGAGACAAACCTTCGTAAATGGTGACCCAGTCACCAAGTTCTTTGAGGCCTGCCGGCTTGCCTTCTTGAATCGCTTCCGTCAAATGCATCATCGCGGCGTAACATACGTCAGCGGTGAAATCCATGTTGGCTTGAGTCATGCCATCATGGAGGAGGAAATGACCCAAGTTTGCCAAGATATAGTTAGGTTTTTTCCACATCACAACATGAGCACTCAGTGCCATATCAAGCAACACTTTTACTCCATATTCGGAGACTTGAGTTTGCTCAGCAATTTGTTCTGCTGAAAGTCCTTCTTCCCCGGCTTTATCTAAGGCTGCCAGGATTCCAAGATCTCTGAGAGTGCGAGCGGTATGAAAAAGAATAGGAGCAAATGAAAGTTTCTGAGCTTCTGTTTTCGCTTCGAAAGCGTTATACGGATCAAAATTATGATTTAACACGAAAAAACCTAACTAACTGTTAAAAAGAAATTATTGCGCTGCGGCTAATGCAAATTGACGTTGAATATCAACATTTAAGTTGTTGATCCAACGATTGTAATTACGATGGATATTGCCATCACTTGCATTCAGATTCTCTGATTTAACGTAAAGAATTGAGTAATATTTGTTGTCGTAAGGGATCATTATTTCTGCAAAATGCGAGCGAAGATTCAATTTTGCGCTTAAAACGCCAGGTTCCACTTCTGTAATCGCCCAACCCCTTTTCGTTGCTGCCAAGACGATCGCGCTTTTCACTTGTTTACTTTGAAGATCATAACTGACTGGAGTATCCTGTATCTCCAAAATTGGTTGTACTCGACCACAGCCAACTAATAACAACGTCAAACATATAGAAATAAAAATTTTAAAGGTTTTCATTAGATTGTCCCTATTTTTTGATAAGGGCTTTAGTATGAACGCCAATGGAAACAAATCAACAATCTATGTCAAATTCATCACTATCTCTTTGTGTAAATATTGAAAAATGGTATGCGAACTCTCCTGGATTGGATAATAAAGAGCATTGGCTAGAGTGGGCAAATACCGGAAGCTATCCTGAATCCTTCGATATTACGGCAAGCAATATACCGGCGATGATGCGACGCCGAATGAGTTCGTTAAGCAAACTGGCGGTGCATGCTGCCATTGAGTTGCTTAACCAAAACGACGTTGACTATATGGTTTTTTCAAGCCGTCACGGTGAATTACACCGCAGCATCGCCTTAGTCAAAGATATATTACTGGGTGAAGAAGCCTCACCAATGGCTTTTTCTCAATCGGTACATAACACGGCGGCGGGATTAACCACCATTGCAACCAAAAAGCCTATTCCACTGACGTCGATTGCCGCGGGGAAAAATACATTCCAGAGCGCGCTTACAGAGGCTTACCTATTTTTGTCTATTCACCCAGATGCCAAAGTGTTATTAGTAGACTTCGACGAACCATTGCCACAAGACTATGCGGAATTTGAAACACAAACGTATCGCGGTTATGCACTCGCCATGCTCGTAAGCGCGGGACAACAATTTGCTGCCGAGGCTCATTCCGCTCAGCAGCCACCAGAGCATGAGTTACCGCAAGCGCTGCAATTTTTCCGCGGCTTCCTCCAAGACTCGGTCACACAATGGTCAATCACTGGCTCTCGCCAAACGTGGACATGGCATAAAAAGTGAAAAAACTGAATCAATATTGGCGGGTGTTTGCAACAGGATTTTGCTTTGCGACCTTTGGCATTGGTGGCCTTATTCTCGGCTTGGTCATTATTCCATTGATTCATTTGTTCGTACGTGAGCAGACCGCAAGAGAATATAAGGTACAACATACAATTAAATTCACGTTTACGTTGTTCTGCAAACTGATGAAATACACTGGCGCAATCGACTATAAAATTACTGGTGGTGAGATTCTTGCCGCCGATAAAAATTGCCTCATCGTCGCCAATCACCCAAGCCTGATCGATTATGTGTTAATTGCCTCGCAGTTACGCCAATGCGATTGCTTAGTTAAAGCCTCTATTTGGCAAAATCCTTTTATGAAATATGTTGTACAAGGAGCAGGCTACATACCCAATAAATCACCGGATGATCTTCTCAACCAATGCGAACAACGATTTGAACGCGGCAATGTATTATTGGTATTTCCCGAAGGGACACGAACGACCCCAGGTGTGAAGTCACCATTACAACGCGGTGCTTCTCAAATCGCCATTAGGACCGAACGAGATTTACGTATCGTGCATATCACCGTTACCCCTAGTTTCTTAACCAAAGAAAAAATGTGGTACCAAGTGCCTGAAACTAAACCGTTCTTTCACGTTGAGGTGAAACATAAGGTTGAGGTAAAACCATTTATAGAGCAAACTAATAACCCAACGTCAGCAGCCAGAAGACTGAATACACATTTGGCTGAGGCAATCTTCCCTGAGTAAGCCAAAAGATGTCTCTCCGATTTTGCCCAAGCAATATTGTTTTTGCTTATTTCAGGTTTCATTTTCCAAAATCAGTAAATATAAGTAGGTCCCAGTGGAAGTACTACAAAATGAAATTAAACAACTGATCATCGATGCACTCAATCTAGAGGACATCTCGATTGATGATATCGACACTGAAGCACCACTGTTTGGTGATGGCTTAGGTCTTGATTCTATCGATGCATTAGAACTTGGTTTGGCTATTAAGAAGAAATACAACATTGTTATTGATGCAGATGACAATAATACTCGTCAGCACTTTGCTTCTGTGGCAAATTTGGCAAACTACATTTCTTCACAAACCGGAAATTAATTAAGCAGGCCCTGATATGTCAGAAGTTAATCAACAAGCCGTATTTGAGCAGGTGAAAGCCGCTCTGATTGAACTATTTGAACTAGAAGAAGACGACATCCAACCGGATGCTCATCTTTATCAGGACCTAGACCTGGATAGCATTGATGCCGTTGATCTGGTTGTTCATCTGCAGAAAGTGACAGGCAAGAAAATCCAACCCGAAGAGTTTAAAGCGGTACGCACAGTTCAAGACGTCGTTGACGCTGTCGTTGAACTTGTAAAGGAATAAGAGATGCGCACATTGCTGACAGTTTTGTCTGCAATTGTATTGCTTACCTACCCTTTTGCCGTCTATTTCGGTATCGATAAGCTTGGCTTAGAAGTGGTCGCACTCCTTTTAGGCATTGTGTTTCTGCTCAGAATCCTTTCCGGCCATCAAGCCAAGCTTAAAGAATTCAAACAACTTGCGGTGATAAGCGGAGTGATCGGTGTGGTGCTGGTTACGCTGGGCGCGATATTCAAACAGCAAGGTTGGCTGACGTTTTATCCCGTGATCGTTAACCTCGCCATGTTGACGCTTTTTGCCTCGAGTTTAACTCAGCCTCAAACGATTATAGAGCGATTGGCTCGTCTGCAAGAGCCCGAGTTACCCGAAAGTGGCGTTCGTTATACTCGCACAGTCACGAAAGTGTGGTGTTGGTTTTTTCTCATCAATGCAAGTATCGCTTTATACACCTGTTTTCAACCACTACAGGTGTGGACACTGTATAACGGCTTTATTAGCTATTTAGCCGCCGGAAGTTTATTTGCTGGAGAATGGATCGTTCGCCAGTTTGTTCGCAAGGACTGAGCATTAGATGAGTCACCCTCTACCATTTCATTCACTCGCTACGCTGTTTCATCACGGCAGAGCCCCACGACACCAAGTCGCGTTTTCCCTAAATGAACACCATGATTGGTCATCGTTCTCGTGCCAAGTGCATTCACTTTGCGAACAAATGAAGCAAATAGAAGCACAACGAGTTGCCCTGTGCGCCGCCAACAGCTACCAATTTGCCATTGGTTTTTTTGCGTTGTGCTTTAGTGGCAAAGCCATTGTGTTACCTGGAAATTATCAACCAGCGGCGTTGGATGAGCTCAGCTGCGAGTTTGATCTTTTACTGTGTGATGAGGAAGTGGGGAGCAACTTACGCCAAGCGTACCAATTAATATCGGGCACGCTCAGCACCTGCAAGCCCGCCTCGTTTCCACACTTGTTACTTGAACAAGTGGTGCTCACCTTATTTACCTCGGGCTCCAGTGGAACACCAAAGGCGATTCGTAAAACTCTGCAACAGCTAGATAGTGAAATCGCTGTGCTAGAGCAATTGTTTGGTCAGCAGTTACAAGACTGCCGCATTGAAAGCACCGTCTCTCATCAACATATTTACGGTTTGCTTTTCCGTGTACTTTGGCCTCTTTGTGCAGGCCGTGCCTTCGCTCAAACCAACTTAGAGTATCCCGAGCAGCTTGTCGCACACGCCAGTGACCAAACCGCGCTCATCAGCAGCCCTGCTCTGCTTAAACGATTAACCTCCGAGCATCACTCTTCTCCATTTGCGTGTGTTTTTTCATCTGGCGGTCCATTAAGTTACGAAGCGGCGATGCACGCTCAAACGCTGTTTTCACAGACACCTTGGGAGGTGTTCGGCAGCACAGAAACGGGGGGCATTGCTTGCCGCCAGCAGCATCAAGCCAACACACCATGGCAACTCTTTCCTGGCATTGATGTCGAGCTCAATCAAGAGAACTGTTTGCGTCTGCGCTCTCCGCACATTGATGGGGAGAATTGGTATCAAACTGCCGACGAATGTGAAATGGTCAGCGAACGTCAGTTCTTGTTGAAAGGGCGTACCGATCGCGTGATCAAACTGGAAGAAAAGCGAATTTCTCTGGTCGAAGTAGAAAAGCGCCTTGACCATCTCGACTGGATTAACGAAAGCGTGGTCATCCCCATGACAGAATCTGACAGATTAACCTTGGTGGCTGCGATAGTATTAACCTCAGCAGGTACAGCGAAACTCAATGAGCTTGGTAAAGGCAAGTTTTGGCTTCTGCTGAGAGGCGAATTGCGACAGTGGTTAGAGCCGATCGCCATTCCACGTCGCTACCGAGTTGTCAGTGAAATTCCTTTGAACAGCCAAGGGAAAAGACTGACCAACCAAATAGAACAACTTTTTCATTAGAACGAAAACACTATGAGTACAAAAAGAAAGCCAACCGTTCTTGCCAGTCAGGTCGACGGACACAATGCCACATTACAGCTGCGCGTTGATCATGACCTGCTGGATTTTTCTGGTCATTTCACTCACTTTCCCTTGCTACCGGGTGTCACACAAATCGACTGGGCGATGTTCTATGGTCACACGCTGTTGCAGTGCCCAGCCGCATTTAAAGGAATGGAAGTCATCAAGTTCCAAGAACCCATTCTGCCCGATGCACAAGTGACGCTCTCGCTCGTTTGGGATGAGAGCAAAGAGAAACTGCAATTTAGCTATACATCTTCCCGAGATGGCGAACGTGTATCTCACTCATCAGGCAAGATGAAACTAGGGGCGAGCGGTGACTGACTATCAAGCTTGTTTTCTCATCCCTTGTTACAACCATGGTGAAACCATTGGTCAGGTAATCGACTCGCTGCAAGAGTTTGCGCTGCCAGTGATCATCGTTGATGATGGCAGCAATTTCGCCACGCAAACGCAACTCGAGCAGCAAGCAACACGCGACAAGGTGTACCTGATCCGCTTAGCAGAAAACCAAGGCAAAGGCGGCGCTGTCATGGCGGGTATCCGCTATGCACAACAACTTGGCTTTACGCACACCATTCAAATCGACTCGGATGGCCAACATGATCTGCAAGCGCTTCCCAAATTGCTGAACGCCTCAAAAATGCATCCTCAGCGATTGATATCAGGGCAGCCCATTTATGACGAGAGCGTCCCTAAATCTCGCTTGTATGGCCGTTACGTGACTCATGTTTGGGTATGGATTGAGACACTCTCCATGACCATCCGAGACAGCATGTGTGGCTTTCGTGCCTACCCAGTGGATAAAACCGTCGCGGTTTTAGACAAATATCGCCTTGGTACACGCATGGATTTTGACATCGAAATCCTCGTTCGCATGTACTGGGAAGGGGTGGATATTGATTTCATTGAAACTCGCGTGATCTACCCTGAAGGCGGCATTTCGCATTTTGATGCGCTTTGGGACAACGTTAAAATCAGTTGGATGCACACTAAACTCTTTTTTGGCATGCTGCCAAGAGCTCCTAAGCTGATAATGCGCAAACATCCTGATGCGAAAACCAATGTGCATTGGTCCAAGCAGCAAGAACGAGGCACGGTACTGGGTATTAAACTGCTGCTAGCGGTCTACTCATTGCTAGGGCGAACGACCTTCAATCTGATCTTACGTCTTGTGATGGCTTATTATCATGCGACGGGCAAACAAGCCAAGCAAGCGTCGCAACGCTATCTCGACCAACTGGAGCAATACGCCAGAGAAAAGCGTATTGAGCTCCCAGACAATCTCACCAGTTACAACCATTTGCTCTCTTTTGGTCATACCATGCTGGATAAACTGGCGGCTTGGAAAGGCGATTTTTCAGCGCAGAATTTGACTATCCACGGGCAAAATCAGTTCGACAAAATGATTGAGAACCAGCAAGGTGTGGTTATTCTCGGTTCGCATTTGGGCAACATTGAGCTGTGTCGAGCCTTAAGCCGACGTCATACCCACGTCAAAATCAATGCCTTGGTCTTTACTAAGCACGCAGAGCGTTTTAATGCGGTGATGAAAGCGGTTAACCCCAATTCTGAGCTCAATCTGATTCAAGTGAGCCATTTGGGGCCTGATACCGCTATCTTGCTACAGCAGAAAATTGAGCAAGGCGAATGGGTCGTCATAGTGGGTGATCGCACCTCCACCAGCAAAGAAACACGCGCCGTTTGGGCTGATTTCCTTGGTAAGCCTGCCCCATTCCCACAAGGGCCATTTATGTTGGCTTCGATTCTCAAAGCTCCAGTGTATTTACTCTTTGGCCTACGTGACGATTCCAGCAGTACTCCGCATTTTGATGTCTACTTCGAACATTTTAGCGACAAAATTGTTCTGCCTCGCAAAGAGAGACAAACCGCTTTGGAAATGGTTGTGCAACAGTACGCACAACGTTTAGAACATTACACACTGCAGGCTCCTCTGCAGTGGTATAACTTTTTTGATTTTTGGAACCTAACAGATCAGCAACATGACGATGCAAGCAGAAAATAATATTACCTTTGGCCAAGGCAGACTGACGATTGAGGATGTTGCGGCGATCGCTCAAGGCGCAAAGGCCACGTTAAACAACTCAGTTGAATTTACCGCCAAAATCGACCGCGGTGTCGCCTTTCTAGAACGCCTTCTTAAAGAAGAAGGGGTGATCTATGGCGTCACCACAGGATACGGCGACTCTTGTACAGTCGCGATACCGCCTCAATTGGTTGAAGAACTACCACTTCACCTCACGCGCTTTCACGGCTGTGGCTTAGGCAAAATTCTCACCCACGAGCAAGCGCGCGCTGTGCTTGCGACACGTCTGTGTTCTTTATCACAAGGCGTTTCGGGCGTAAGTCATGACTTACTCAATCAGATCGTTACTTTGATTAATCACGATATTTCCCCCCGCATTCCTGAAGAAGGTTCGGTGGGAGCCAGTGGCGATCTAACTCCCCTTTCCTACCTTGCTGCGGCGCTGGTTGGTGAGCGAGAAGTGATCTACCAAGGTGAAGAGCGTGCAACCGCTGAAGTCTACGCCGAACTTGGCATCCAACCGATTAAACTGCGTCCTAAAGAGGGCTTGGCGCTCATGAACGGCACATCCGTGATGACCGCGTTAGCTTGCCTTGCCTACAAACGCGCAGAGTATCTAGCTCAGCTCAGCACCAAAATCACCGCTATGGTCTCTGTGGCCATGCACGGTAATGACTTCCATTTTGATGAAGCGCTCTTTGCAGTCAAACCTCATCCTGGCCAACAACAGATCGCCGCTTGGTTGCGTGATGACCTGAAAGCCGATAAGCCGCCACGCAACAGTGACCGTCTGCAAGATCGTTACTCACTGCGCTGTGCGCCGCACGTGATTGGTGTTGTCCAAGATTCACTACCTTGGTTGCGCCAAATGATCGAGAACGAGCTCAACAGTGCCAATGACAACCCAATCATCGATGGTGATAACGAACGTGTTTTACACGGCGGTCACTTCTATGGTGGTCACATTGCCATGGCAATGGACACACTGAAAACCGGTATTGCCAACCTCGCGGATCTGCTCGATCGTCAAATGGCGCAATTGATGGATTATAAGTTCAACAATGGCTTACCATTTAACTTGAGCGGCGCCGAAGGGGAACGCAAGCCCATCAACCATGGTTTTAAAGCGGTGCAAATTGGCATTTCTGCTTGGACCGCAGAAGCGCTCAAGCACACCATGCCTGCCAGCGTATTCTCGCGTTCAACCGAGTGTCACAACCAAGATAAAGTGAGCATGGGGACTATCGCTGCCCGCGATTGTTTGCGAGTATTGGAACTGACTGAACAGGTGGCGGCCGCGTCTCTACTTGCTGCAACACAAGGGATCGAAATTCGCCGCCGTCGTGGTGAACTGGACGAAAACCACATGAGCGATCGTCTGAAAGCCATCTGCAGCTCGGTACTCGATGAGTTTGAATTTGTCACTGAAGATCGCCCATTGGAAAAAGATCTGCGCCAGTTCATCACTCACATTCAACAACGTCATTGGTCACTGTATTAAGAGGTTCTATGACAGACGTACTTTATCCGCTAGAAGCTGAGGTAACCTTAGTTACCTCGTTTCAAGATGCCGACCCTATGGGGGTCATCTATCACGGTAATTACTTCCGATTTTTTGAAGAAGCAAGACGAGTGATGATGGAAAAAATTGATTATGGCTATCAGCAAATGAGCGCTTCGGGCTTCATGTGGCCAGTGATTGATGTTCAGGTAAAGTACGTCCGAGCCATTCCTTTTAATCACGCGATTCGTATCAAAGCGACGCTGAGCGAATGGGAAAACCGCTTGCGAGTGCATTATCAAATCTTTGATGCCGACACAGGACAACGCATGTGTAAAGCGCATACCACTCAGGTCGCCGTCGGCATTGAAGATCAAGAGATGCGATTAGCATCGCCCTCGGTGTTTCTCGAACGCGTCCATCAATGGCATCAGAACGGAGCATACCTATGTTAATGTCATGGCGACAACACACGCTCACGTTGTGGCTACTGGTTTGCACACTGTTTTCTCCACTGAGTTGGGCGCAAGTGAACAACCTAGATGAATTGCAAGCGCAGCTCTCCAAACACGATCTGGTGCGAGGCCAGTTCACCCAACAGCGTCATCTGGAAATGTTTAACCAACCCCTGAGTTCTCAAGGACAATTTGTGTTAGACAAAAGCCATGGTCTGTTGTGGCAACAACAAAACCCCTTCCCTGTGAATTTGGTTTTGACACAAGACAAACTGCGACAAAACTTTGCCGGGCAAGCACCACAAGTGATCACGGCAGAGCAAAACCCAATGGCGTTTTACTTCAGCCGCATTTTTCTCTCTGTGTTTCATGGAGATACCTCCGCTTTGCAGCGCGAGTTCGAATTGACGTTACACGTTGACGACAATGGATGGCAACTCGACCTGACGCCGACGGCAGCCCCTTTGAATGCGGTATTCAGCAAGATTACCCTCAGAGGTAACCAAGAAATTGATCAACTGGAACTGGTGGAAAAACGTGGCGATCGCACCGATATTCAATTTTCACAGCAAACGCACATCCCAGAACAATTAAGCGAAACGGAGCAAAAGCAGTTTGCGTTTTAAATCCCCGACGTTAGCCGTTAGCTGGCTTATGGCCGTAATCACTGCCAGTTTGTTGTTGGTCTATCTCTGGTTTGCTCAAGCAACGGCACCAATCGAAACCGATATTTTAAAACTCCTGCCTAAAAATCAGCAAAACCCAGTAGCAGAACAAGCGTTTGAGCGCATTGCGGAGACAATGGGAAACAAGGTGATTTTTATCGTGTCGGGCGATGAGCGCGATAACGTCTACCAAGCAAGCGATGCGCTCACACAGCAGCTCACTCAAAGCGGTTATTTTGCCCAAGTGATGGGCAAAATCCCTCAAGATACCCAGCAACAATGGGCAAAATATTACTTTGAACACCGTTTCCAATTTTTAACTGAGCAACAAAGAGAACGGCTCAGCCAACAACCGCAACAGCAGGTGCAACAGGTATTGCAAGCCCTCTACAACCCTTTTGCTGGTGTTACGGGGAGCGAGTTACAAAACGATCCTTTTCTGCTGTTTCGTGACTATTTGACCCAACTTTCGTCATTATCTGGCCAGTTCAAAGTTAAACATAACTATCTGAGTTTAGAAAAAGAGGGGCACTTGTATGTGCTGATCAGCGCTGAGCTTCAAGACTCCCCATACAGCGTTGCGGCGCAGCGTTCAGTGTCAGAAATATTGCAGTGGGAAGCGCAAATTAATCAAACGTTTGGCACTGAGATTGCCCACACTGGAGTCTTGTTTTATGCTGACTTTGGTACCCAAAGCGCCAAGCAAGAAATCAGCACCATTGGTGTTGTTTCACTGCTTGGTATTGTGTTGCTCATCCTGCTGGTTTTTCGCAGTGTGACCCCATTGTTTCTGTCGCTACTCTCGATTGGCGTCGGACTTTTGGTGGCACTCACCATCACCATAGCGATTTTTGGCAAAGTGCATCTTTTTAGCTTAGTGTTTGGTGCCAGCTTGATCGGTGTTTCGATTGACTATGCTTTTCACTACCTGACCGACAGATTGGCGGCAGGTTCGCGTTGGAACGCCACAGCAGGGCTCAAGCATATCTTCACCGCAATCACCTTTGGCCTAGTGACAAGCTTAATCGGCTATTTGGGTCTCCTGATTGCCCCATTCCCGGGATTGCAACAATTGGCGCTGTTTTCCGCCACTGGCCTCATCGCCGCTTATCTCACTGTAGTCGCTTGGTATCCTTGGTTGGCCGTCAAACCCTCGGCGGATAGACCACTTCTCGGCTTGCCACTTTATCAACGCTGGCTAAGCGCGTGGCGAAATCCCAAACTGTCGATTGGCTTGCCCGTGGCGATCGCCGCCATCAGCTTCGCCGCCTTAACCCAAGTGCATTACGACGACGATATTCGCCAATTGCAGGCCTTACCTGCCTCTCTCAAGTCACAAGAAGCGCAGATCGCACAACTGACAGGCCTACAATCCTCACAACAAATGTTGGTTGTCACCGCAGATAACGACTCCGCATTGATCGAGCGCTTGGAACAGATCGCCAAACTACTCGATGGTTGGCAGCAGCAAGGCGTGCTGGCGGGCTATCAGAGCTTGTCCCAATACCTGAGTTCAGAATCGCAGCAGCGGGCCGATTATCAGCTCGTCGAAACCCTATACCAAACGCAGGCGGCGCAACTGTCACAGACTCTTGGATTACCCGCCACCGCAGTGCTCAACCAACCATTTGTGCCAATTTCGCTGCAAGACTACCTCAAGGCATCAGTATCCGAACCTGTCCGTTTCCTTGCTTTGGGCAAAGTGGACAACAAAACGGCCGCTGCCATTTTACTGAAAGATCTTCAGCAGCCCGAGGTCGCGATGGCCTTTGCGCAGCAACACAGCGATATCTCTTACCTCGATAAGGCACAAGAAATTTCGAGCTTGTTCAATCAGTATCGCGTCAAAGTAATGGAGTTACTGGTTGCGGCTATGGCGGTGATTTTTGCTTTATTGTGCTGGCGTTATGGCTTCCGACACAGCCTAACCATGATGCTGCCTTGTGTTATCGCCTGTATCGCGGGACTGGCGGTTTCTGTTGTCACCGGTTCAAGTTTGAACTTGTTTAGCTTACTGGCACTGGTACTGGTTATTGGGATCGGCATTGATTACACCTTGTTCTTTGCGGAGCAACAAGGCAGCCATAGCACGCTCCTCGCCGTCACCTTATCGGCCATCACCACTTTATTGTCGTTTGGTTTATTGGCCTTGAGTGACACGCATGCCATTCACAGCTTTGGGCTAACCGTGCTAAGCGGCATCTTTGTCGCTTGGTTATTGGCACCGATGGCCATTCCCAACCAAGAGAAAACCCCATGATAAGACAGCTAGTTCTCTGCCTGTTGTTGGCGCTCTCCATCACGGCATGCAGCATGCAACCTCGCACACAAAGCACTCAAATTGAGATTGCTGATCAAACGTTTGTCACGCTCCCACAACCGAGTGAACTCGGCTTGGATGTGACGGCAAGCCAGCTGATCACCGCAACATGGCAAACCGACACCGGCACACAAACTCAACAATTGCCCGTCCAGCTGCAAGTTGACCAAAACAAACTGGTTTTGGCTGGTTTTTCTTCGTGGGGAACACGTTTGTTGTCTCTCACCTACCAAGATAATCATATTGAAACACAAGTATTGAATGGCTTAGAAAATACCCTGCCTCAGCCCGAGCAGGTACTTTTTAATCTGATGATCACGCTGTGGCCTGAACAAGCTTGGGAAGCGCCATTAAATCAGGTAAAGTGGCAACTCATTGACCGAGATAATCAGCGCACCATCATCGATAACCATGGCAATACGATCATTGTGATTGATTACGAGCAAGGCCGAAGTTTTGCTGGCCCTATTCGTTTTCACTCGCTGTTAAACGACTATAAAATCGAGATTCAAACCCTGAATTATCAGTTATCGGACGCGAAATAGTAGAGCCAAATGAATTCACACCTTTCTCAACCCATTTATATTCATGGCTGTGGCTTCCACTCAGCATTGGGGGCCACTGCAGAGCAGATCCACCACGCACTGCAACATAATCACAGTGCGCAAATGCAACAAGCTGTGGATCAACTCAACACGGGCACCGCCACCATCGTTGGTCGAGTGAGCGACGCGTTGCCGGAGCTGCCATCATCGCTACGTGAATACGACTCAAGAAACAACCGTTTAGCCCTCTCTGCGCTGCAGCAAATTGAGCCCGTAATTCAAAAGGCCATTCGACAATATGGCGCAGACCGTATCGCCGTGGTTATCGGCACCAGCACCTCTGGTATTGCCGACGGCGAAAACGCATTTGAGCAGAAGCTGTCGCAAGAGCACTTCCCGAGTGATTATCACTACCGCAAACAAGAGCTTGGCAACGTCAGCGACTTTATCGCCGATTACTTTCAGTTAACGGGGCCTTGTTACGCGATCTCCACGGCGTGTTCATCCAGCGGGCGTGTGTTCATTTCAGCAAAACGCCTCTTACTCAGTGGTATGGCCGATGCGGTGATCGTGGGAGGGGCAGATACGCTCTGTCGCTTAACACTAAATGGTTTTAATGGCTTAGAGGCACTCTCAAATCAACATTGTCAGCCATTTAGTGCCGACAGAAGTGGCATTAATATTGGTGAAGGCGCAGCTTTTATGCTGCTCAGTAAAGCCCCTTCAGAGATCGCCCTGCTCGGTTGTGGCGACAGCTCAGATGCACACCACATCTCCGCTCCTCACCCTGAAGGGAATGGGGCTGAAGAGGCAATGAAAAAAGCGCTGCTAGACGCCAATTTGAAACCAGAACAAATCGGCTATGTTAACGCCCATGGCACGGCAACTCCGCTCAACGACAGCATGGAAAGCAAAGCCATCTTTCGTCTTTTTGGCTCATCGGTGCCCGTTAGTTCAACCAAGCACCTAACAGGTCACACATTAGGCGCAGCCAGTGCCGTTGAAGCGGCCATTGCATGGCATATACTGAAATACAACTTAGATTTACCGCAACAAGGATGTCAGAACAAAGCGGATGACATAGAGGTCACGCTCGTCGAACAGCCAATGAAATTGGCACACAAGGCGATACTTAGCAACTCTTTCGCCTTTGGCGGAAATAACATCAGTCTGATATTTGGATATCCTCATGAATAAGCTGCCCAGCATTGAGACCTTGCTGCCCCACGACGCTCCGATGATCTTAATTGATCGGGCGATCAGCGTTGCGGAGGAGTCGATTCACTGTCAGGTAGACATTGGCCCTCACCTCGCCTTCTTCCATACTGAAACGCAAAGCGTTCCAGGTTATGTGGGTATCGAGTTTATGGCGCAGTCTATCGCGGCTTGGTCTGGCTATCATGCGCAGCTGAAAGGCCAAGAGCCACCGATCGGTTTTCTCCTTGGTGGCAGGCGTTATCAAGCGATGTGCGATACCTTTCAGCTAGGGCAGACACTCGATATCTACGCAGAGCAGTTGATGGAAGACAACGGCATGGCCGTGTTCACTGGTCGAATCGAGATCTCAGGTGAGACTGTCGCAAAATGTCAGTTGAACGTTTATGTTCCGACGGAAGAAAAATTACAAGAAATGAAAATCAGGAGTCAAGAATGACCCGTCAAGTGTTAGTCACAGGGGCCAGTAAAGGCATCGGCAAAGCCATCGCCATTCAATTAGCGAAAGATGGCTTTACCATCGTCGTTCACTACATGGGCGATAAGCAAGGTGCCGAGCAAACATTGGCCATGATTGAACAAAACGGTGGCAGTGGCCGTTTAATTCAGTTTGATATTAGCCACCGTCAACAATGTCGTGAGCGTATTGAAGCCGACATCGCACAGCACGGCGCTTACTACGGTGTGGTCAATAACGCGGGTATCACCAAAGACACCGCTTTCCCAGCGATGACAGAGGCAGAATGGGATGGCGTAATTCACACCAACCTCGACAGTTTTTATAACGTCTTACACCCTTGCGTAATGCCGATGGTGCAAAAACGCAAAGGTGGACGCATTGTCACTTTAGCTTCAGTCTCTGGATTAATGGGCAATCGAGGCCAAACCAACTACGCCGCTGCCAAAGCGGGGGTGATTGGCGCAACCAAATCATTGGCTCTCGAGCTGGCGAAACGCAAAATCACGGTGAACTGTGTTGCCCCTGGGCTGATTGATACTGGCATGGTAGATGAGCATGTCAAAGAGCACGCTTTACCTCAAGTCCCGCTACGCCGCATGGGTGAACCGGAAGAAGTGGCTGGCTTAGTCAGTTATTTGATGTCTGACATCGCAGGTTATGTCACTCGCCAAGTGATTTCGGTTAATGGAGGCCTAATATGAATCGCAGAGTTGTTGTCACCGGTATGTCTGGTGTCACTGCATTTGGCAATGATTGGCAAAGTGTCGAGCCCAAATTACGCGCGCTAGAAAATGCCACTCAGTTTATGGAAAATTACCAACAGTACGAAGGGTTGAACACCAAACTTGCCGCTCCCGTGGTCGATTTTGAGCTCCCTTCGCATTACAAACGTAAACAAGTTCGCGGTATGGGCCGCGTGTCCAAATTAGCCACCGTGGCGACTGAAAACGCGCTACGCCAAGCAGGCTTAATTGGTGACGACGTACTAACGAATGGCCAAACTGGCATTGCTTACGGTTCATCAACTGGCTCAACTGACGCCATTGGCGCATTTGGCGTGATGCTGAACGGCAAAACCACCAAAGCGATCACCGCGACGACCTACGTTCAAATGATGCCGCACACCACCGCCGTCAATGTGGGGCTCTTTTTTGGCCTACGTGGCCGTGTTATCCCCACGAGCAGCGCATGTACATCAGGCAGTCAAGCCATTGGTTACGCCTATGAAGCAATCAAGCATGGTTACCAAACCGTCATGGTGGCAGGGGGAGCTGAAGAGCTTTGTCCAACCGAATCAGCGGTATTCGATACCTTGTTTGCGACCAGCTTGAAAAATGATCAGCCAAAAACAACGCCAAGCCCTTACGACAAAGATCGTGATGGACTCGTGATCGGCGAAGGTGCAGGCACGCTGGTGCTAGAAGAATACGAACACGCCAAAGCACGCGGCGCAAAAATCTACGCTGAAATCATCGGTTTTGCCAGCAACTGTGACGCGGCGCATGTGACTCAGCCGCAGATGGAAACCATGCAAATCTGTATGGAAATGGCCCTGCAAAACGCGGATTTACATCCAAAACACATTGGCTATGTTTCTGCGCATGGCACTGCGACAGACCGTGGCGACATTGCCGAAAGTAACGCGACACAAAATGCCATTGGCAAGGTGCCAATCAGTTCATTAAAGAGCTATTTTGGCCACACATTGGGCGCATGCGGTGCCATCGAGGCATGGTTGAGTATTGAGATGATGAATAGTGGCTGGTTTAGCCCAACCCTAAATCTCAATAACCTAGACCCAGATTGTGGTGACCTGGATTACATTGCTGGTGCTGGCCGCGAGATGGATATTGATTACATGATGAGCAACAACTTTGCTTTCGGCGGTATCAATACTTCCCTCATCTTTAAACGCGTTCGCGATTAGCGTACTCAACGGCTGCTTTAGGCAGCCGTTTTTGATTCCTTCACCCTCAAAATCACCGCTGTTTTTTTATACAAACTGTTCATTCTGTCGCCTAGCTTTTATTGTTGATAAACAAAGTGTTGACGAGTCACCTCCTTACCATTACAGTAACTGCCATCGGACTGTAGCGCAGCTTGGTAGCGCACCGTCATGGGGTGTCGGGGGTCGGAGGTTCAAATCCTCTCAGTCCGACCATACACCTAAAAAAAGAGAGCTTCGGCTCTCTTTTTTGCTATTTGGCGCTCGGCATTATCAAGGTGCCGTCTATTCCTATGCCTCTGCCGAATGAAAACGCACTTTCGCGATAAAATGCGTACCGTCATCTTCCATGCTAAACGCCCAATCCATACGTTCACAAATGCGCTCAACAATCACCAAGCCACATCCATAACCTGCGTTGTAAGTTTCATTGCCGTCATGTCGGTTCTGAATTTCAAAACAACACTGATGTAGCGCAATGTTGATACTGCCAACGCTATAGCTGAAAGCATTTTTGATGAGGTTATTAATGACGATGGTGATAAAGCTTTCTGGAGCTCGAACCTGGCTCGGCTGCGACAGATCAAGCGCATAACTCGAGCCCTGACGAGCAAACAAAGGCTCGAGCAACGCCAGTTGCTGTTCCAACGACTGCTGAAGATCGTAATTGCCAAAGTGATGTGGCTCTATCTCCGATTTACCCAACAACAAAAACGTCTCCGTCAGCACCTTCATTTCTTGACCCGCTTGATGCAGACGACGTATCGCTTTTTGCGCGACTTGGGGTTGCCCTTCCACTCGGCTAAGAATATCGGCGGAGCCCTGAATCACCATAATCGGTGTCCGCAGCTCATGAGAAGCGAATCGGCTAAACTCCTGCTCACGTTGGAAAAATCCTGCGATATGATTTTTGCTGTCTAGCAGAGTCTGCTCAATATGGCGCGTTTCGCTGAACGTGGTATCGATGCTAAACGGCGGACAATCCGGTGGCATTTGACTAATTTTATGTTCAATTTCCGTCAAGGGTTTCGACAGAATGCGAACCATATACACCCCATAGAGCAGCATGGCGATGGAGAGTATGCCGCCCAACACAAAAGTCACTTGGTGCAAGGAGCTTTCATACTCATCCAGGTAATCATCCGAATCATCTTGGAAAACGATGTACATATTACCAACACCGGAAGGATGAGCAAAAACGACAAAATGTTTGTCCTCTTCCCCTTGCAGGTATTCATAGAAACCTGGTTTGGAAAAAGCCAGCAGCCAGCTCGGTATCTCTTTCTCGCTCCAGTAACTATCAAACTCCTGCGGATTGGGTAACGGAGCTTGCTCCTGCAATGTTGCGTAATTCTCTTTGTACAGAGCGGCTTCTGTGTCTAACCAGTGATGCAAACTTAATACTTCCAGCTTATTTTCCGCCACATAGATCAAGCTCCAAAACAGCGAAAACATCAGAAAGGTCAGAACGCCAAAGCTCCAACGGATCTTGCGGTAAATACTGGGATAAGCGTTATGCTTTGAGTCGGTAACCTTGTCCATGAATGGTCTCTAATCGTGATTCTGAAAAACCTTTGTCCAATGCGGTGCGCAAACCGTAAATGTGGCTACGCAGAGCATCGCTCCCCGGCGGTTCATCGCCCCACACGCTTTCAATCACTTCAACGCGTGACACGATTGCTGGCGCTCGCTTCATCAATAACGTCAAAATTCGCGTCTGAATACGGCTCAGTTTGATCAACTGACCTTGACGTTCAACCTGCTCGGTTTTGACATCTAAGGTGATGTCGGCAAATTTCAACACACCAATATCTTGTCTTGGCCCTCGGTTGGCCAATGCATGCAGTCGCAAGCTCAGCTCCTGCATCGCAAAAGGTTTCAATAGGTAATCATCGCCACCAGCAGTAAAGGCTGCGATTTTGTCATCCAACCCCTGTTTTGCGGTTAGAAATAGGATGGGTGTCCCACAAAGATAGTCTTCTCTGAGCTTTTTCACCGTACTGATGCCGTCCAGCTTTGGCATCATTATGTCCATGACAATCACATCGTAGTGGTTCGTTTCAATCAACCGCAGCGCCGCTTCACCATGATAAGCACAATCGATAATGATGCCTTCAAGCTCCAGGTAGTCGGCAATCGTTTCTGCCACATTGTGGTTATCATCCACTAACAAAATTTTCATTCAGTTTTATCTCTTCACGATCGCTTCACATCTCATTTCCTAACATGGCGAAAAACCAAACATCCACCATTCATATAGGGTACATATAGAGATGAAGAAGCTGACTTTAGTAAGCGCGTTAACCTTAGTTTTATCGGCTTGTGGAGGAAGTAACAGTTCAACACCAGCACAACCCGATGTTGCTCCCAAAACAATCACCGGTACCATTGACTCCGTAGACCCACAACACCGCTCTGTTGTCGTCAATGGGCACCAATATACCGTCGAGCAAGTATCGTATTCCTCGGCCAACATTGAGTTAAGTGCACTGCAACCCAATATGATGATTCGCATCGCCCCAAACACCGGTGTGCAACGCGATTCCGCCAGCGGCCAAGCAGACACTTTTTCGGCGCAATTAGAGCCGACCATGACTGGGGTGATCAGCAACATCAACCCCACAGACCGCAGTTTTCGCATTAATGGTGCGACGCTGACATTTGCTCAGCTCAGCCCAGAAATTACAAATGGCGACTGGGTCATGGTCTCTTCTCTTCCAACCGCCGATGCGGGATACAAAGTTCTGTCGGTCGTGAAGTTTGATGATCCCGCTCTGGTTGGCCATGTTGAAATCGAAGGCCGCATCAACAGCCTCGATGCCAACAGCGGTACATTTAAATTGGGCGCTGGCATTACAGTAAATTATGACAATGGTACCGTTATTGAGCCACATCAACCACTTGAAAACGGTCAATGGGTAGAAATTGAAGGCCAATTTGCCAATAACGTGTTTGCCGCCAACGAGATTGAGATCGAATCTTACGATAACCTTGATGACGACAACGAAATCGAAGGCATTGTCACTTGGGTGGCGGGTGACCAATCACAGTTCGAGTTGAACTACCGTGGCATGTTTACCGTCGATGCGCACACTCGCTTTGAAGATGGCCACAAAGGTCTATTGGTCGCAGGGGCAGAAGTGGAAGTCACCGCACAATCAAGTGCAAGCAACGAGCTGCTTGCGCGTGTGGTGGAGTTTGACGAACAAGATCACGACAGCAATTGGAACGGTCACGAGTTTGACTGCGATGGCACAGTGAATCTATATAATGCTGAGCAGCGCTCTATCACCATGGAGTGTTACGATGACGGCGTTAATCTTGGTGAGAAAGTGATCTATATTGATGCCAATACGCGCTTTGAACACATCCAAGAGTCGGAGCTGCAAGGTGCACGTATTGAGGCCGAAGGCATCATGTTGAATCAACAACACATCGCACGAGAAATTGAACGCGATATCGATTAATCCGCGTTGATATTGTGCTGCAGATGAGTGGTTGACATCGTCATCACGTAATCGCAAAAAGGCAGAGGAAAACCTCTGCCTTTTTCTTATTTATCAAAATGATAGAGTATAAAAACAAATAATGGCAGTACGATGCTTCACTTTGTCCAGAAGCGCGTAAGCATCGACTGTCATCTGTTTTCTTATCGCTTACAGGCTTAAAATCACGCCCGCAATCGATGCGCTCATCAAGTTCGCCAAGACACCAGCGGTAATTGCACGGAAGCCGTACTTCGAAATGAACGAGCGTTTCTCAGGCACCAAGCTACCCAAACCACCGATCAACATCGCCATTGTGGAGATGTTAGCAAAACCACACAGAGCAAAAGTCACGATCGCTTGCGAGTGTGCACTCAGTTCTTGTTTCACTTGCATGAGCTGAATAAACGCTACGAATTCGTTTACCACAATCTTATTGCCGATCAGAGAACCCGCGGTAATGGCTTCATGCCATGGAATCCCCAACAACCAAGCGACTGGCGCGAACAGGTAACCTAAAATCAACTCAAAACTGAGAGAGATGCCAAACCAACTGCCGACCCAGCCCAAAAGGCCATTCAGCAGTGCAATCACGCTGACAAACGCCAGTAAGGTTGCCCCTACCGCTACCGCAATACGCAAGCCCGACATCGCACCGTCTGCCATCGCTTCCACCACGTTGGTCGCTTTTGGCATCTCAACGTTTTCCATCTGCACATCTTCCGCCTGAGCTTCAGTTTCAGGCATCAAGATTTTGGCCATCAAAAGACCAGCAGGTGCCGACATAAATGCCGCAGCAATCAGGTAGTTCAGTTCCACACCCAAAGAGGCATAACCCACTAAGGTACCGCCTGCTACTGAAGCAAGGCCACAGGTCATGACGGCGAAAAATTGCGAGTCACTCATGTGCTTTAAGTAAGGTTTAACCACCAACGGGGCTTCAATCATGCCAACGAAGATGTTAGCGGTTGCAGAAAGCGATTCAGCGCGGCCAGTCCCTAACAACTTTTGTAGGGCGCCACCAATCAAGTTGATTACTTTCGGCATCAATCCAATATGGTAAAGGCCTGAGATCAAGGCAGAGAAGAAGATGATGATACCAAGAACGTTAATCGCGAAAGTAAAACCGCCGGTTGCCAAACCGCCGAACAGAAAAGCGATGCCTTCCTGCCCATAGTTAATCAAATTGGAAACCGCGCCCGTCACGCCATTTAGCGCATTTTTACCCGCAGGCACATACAGTACCAACAACGCAAAGGCCACTTGCAATGCAAACGCCAATCCTACCGTTTTAAGACGGATATTTTTTCTATTGGTAGAAAGCAGCCAAGCAAAAAGCAAAATGGCTACGACACCCAAGAGTGAGTTCATAGTGATTATTTCCAGAGAGGGGGAACAAGGAAGGCGCGGATTGTATTACCAGCCTCGTAAGATGCAAGTCGAGAATGTTAACAAGGTGGTTCATTAGAAAAACGCAATAAAACCAAAGCACTTAACTCATTGAATAAAAACAAGATAAACGTTTGCCTCGTTTTATTGTTTCCATATGGAAAATATGTTTCTGGAAATAGAAAATATTTGTGACTCAAATCACTCTAATCGGGAAAGCTGACATAGGGCTCAAGCTGTTTGTCCCAATGACACGGCGTACCGATTTTTTGTTTAATGAAATCGATGACAGCAGAGGTTTTTTTCGGCATATGCTGGCGGCTAGGATACACAGCGTAAAATGGCATTTCCTGATTCGCGCGCCAATCTGGCAACAGTTGAATCAGTTTCCCCGTTCTAAATTCATCACCGAGCAAGTAGGTCGCCAGATAGCCAATTCCCCACCCAGAGATCGCCGCATCCCGAACCGCCTCAGCCAGATCGACCGAATAATTACCCGACACCTTAACGCTAAGGTGCTCTCCTTGGCGACGAAACGCCCAACTGGTGTAGTCACGCTCCCAGCTTCGGTAAATCAGGCAGTTGTGATTGGCGAGATCGTTGGGCTCTTTCGGTGCATCATGCTGCAACAAATAGTCCGGAGACGCCGCGACAACGAACTGACAATCCGCTAAGCGCTGAGCAATGTAGCCTTCTGGTAAATGCTCATGGTTGGTGATCCACAAGTCTAACCCTTCTTGCAGCATGTCGACTTTGTAATCAAACAAGTGCATTTCCACTTGCAGTAGCGGGTATTTCTGCCGCAGTTCATCAATGGCCGGGAGAATATGCAAAGTACCAAAGGATTGCGACAAGCCAATTCGTACTAAACCGGCAATTTCATCGCGCTGGCTCTCCATTTCATATTGCGCGTTATTCACCGCCTGCACCACTTGCTGGCAATGGTGATAGAAGGCCAGTCCGGCTTCAGTCGGTGTAAAGCTGCGCGTGGTGCGTTGGATCAACTTGATCCCCAATGATGCTTCGAGTTGCGCCAGTTGCTTACTGACATGAGAAACCGACACCGCTAAGCTCTTAGCTGCAGAAGTGAAGTTTTGATGTTTGACGAGGGCGGCAAAAACCACCATTTGTGCTGCGCGTTCAGATAACATGTTTATCGCTGTTGGCTTGTGGCTAACGCCACAAGCCGAATTGAATTAATTTTTGATGCGGTCAGCCAAATGGCTCACTGCCAGTGCAAAGTAATGCGAGCGATTCCACTTCATCAACACATTGTAGTTGTTGTAGACCAGATAAGCGCGGCCATTCTCATCATCAGGCATCACTAACCAAGCTTTAATGTCTTCGTTTAGCTTAGGTAACGGGCGGCCATTGATGCTGGTAATACCCAGTTTTTTCCATTCCTGCAGGTATTTGCCTTTCGCCTCTTCTCGCCCTTCCAGCTCAAGATCAAACCCTTTAGGTACGCGCACTTGGCGACCCCAAGTGTATTTGTCATCCCAACCAGATTGGCTGAGGTAACTGGCTGTTGAAGCAAACACATCGGCTTTGGTGTTCCAGATGTCTTTCTTGCCATCACCGTTGCCGTCTGCCGCATAGGCAAGGAAAGAGCTTGGCATAAACTGACACTGCCCCATCGCGCCTGCCCAAGAGCCTTTGAAGTTTTCAAACTCTATATGGCCTTGGTCTAAGATTTTCAGCGCGGCCATGGTTTCGGCACGAAAGAAAGCTTCCCGACGCCCTTCATAGGCCATGGTTGATAAAGCATCAACCACAGGGAAATTGCCGGTGAACTTACCAAAGTTACTTTCGACGCCCCAAAGCGCGACGATAAAGCGTGCTTGTACGCCATAGCGATCCGCAATCTGGCTTAATTCGGTGTAGTGTTTTTCATAGAGATCTTTGGCTTGTTTCACTTTCCAATCCGGCACCGCACGAGGAAGATATTCATCCAGCGTTTGCTTTTTCTCCGGTTGGTTGCGATCGGCTTTCACCGCTCGTGGCTTAAATTGCACATCGCGAAAGGCTTGCTCTATGGTTTGAGCCGAAATACCTTCTTCTGCCGCTTGGGCTTTTAAACGCTCAAGATACTGCTCAAAGCTTTCGGTGTTCGCCCACGCCGATGAACAAAGTCCGATGCTGAGTATCGCGGTTACCAATTTTTTCAAATAGTCCTCCTTGAGCAATCGAGCTGACCTACTTCACAAGGCGTTTAAACCTTAGTCTTCTTTCTGCTGCGCTTTACGCTCTTTATGTTGTTGTAATAGATTTTCTGGCGGAGGTGGCAGTTGCAAGAAAAAGCCCTCGTTGTTGAGCGATTCTTTTACTTTTTCAATGTTCACTAATGCCAAACTACGCCCTTCAAGATTCACCGTCATCACATGAGAAGGCTTACCGAACATCTGCATTAATGTGTCAGGAACCTGTGAAAAATCATCTTTTTTGGGGATGTAAAGATATGTGCCTTCTTTCTTAGAACTTTTATAGATAGAACAAAGCATGACAAGCCTTTTGTGCTGATTTTCGCGTTTGACACGCGAAATTTAATTTAAACCTAATTTTTTAGACGAAATCACTTATTTGACAGCAAGAGAACTTGCTGCGTATTGGGATGAAATATAACATGACAGCCTTAGTAAAAGACAACGCTCTTTCAACAAAGGCAAGAAGTATCTAATGTCTCACTCTCCAGACCTAAAAGGTAGCAGCTTTACGTTATCGGTTCTGCACCTTTGCAACAACTCGGTCGACACGGCTATCGAATTTGTCCAAGAAAAAGTTGAGCAAGCGCCCGCTTTTTTCGCGGCTGCACCTGTTGTGATCAATATCGCCAACGTTGAAGGCGACCTCGATTTTGTCGCGCTAAAACAAGGCATATCACAAGCCGGTTTTATTCCTGTTGGCATTACTGGAGCTAAAGATAAACGAACCCAGAATCTGGCTTCCGATGCTGGGTTTGCCATCATGTCGACCAGCAAATCGCCAACGCAGGCTCCTGCAAAGATGGCACCGACCAAAATTGTTCGCACCCCTATTCGTTCTGGCCAGCAAATTTACGCTAAAGACGGGGATTTGGTCATTCTTAGTCACGTCAGTGCGGGGGCCGAAGTTATCGCCGATGGCTCGATCCATATTCACGGCACCTTACGTGGCCGAGCGATTGCCGGGGCAAGCGGCCAAAAGGAAGCACGAATTATTTGCCATGACTTGCAAGCAGAGCTGATCTCAATTGCGGGCAACTACTGGCTCAGTGACCAAATTGAACGCCAATTTTGGCAGCAAAAAGTGATGTTGAGCTTGGTGGACGAATCACTCCATCTCGAAGCGCTCACTCAGTAAAGAATTAAAAGGAAATCACACAATGGCACGCATTATTGTTGTTACTTCGGGTAAAGGCGGGGTTGGCAAAACCACGTCCAGCGCCGCGATTGCTTCAGGCCTTGCGCTGAAAGGAAAAAAGACAGCGGTTATCGATTTTGATATCGGCCTACGTAACCTAGATTTGATCATGGGCTGTGAACGTCGTGTGGTCTATGACTTTGTTAACGTGATTAATGGCGAAGCGACGCTCAATCAGGCGATGATCAAAGACAAACGCGTCGACAACTTATTCATTTTGCCCGCTTCTCAAACGCGCGATAAAGATGCGTTGACCAAAGAAGGGGTCAAACGTGTGTTGGATGAGCTCGATGAGATGGGCTTTGATTTTGTCATCTGTGATTCACCCGCAGGCATCGAGCAAGGTGCGTTAATGGCGCTATACTTTGCAGATGAAGCAATTGTCACCACTAACCCAGAAGTCTCTTCTGTGCGAGATTCAGACCGTATCTTGGGGATTTTGGATTCGAAATCTCTGCGTGCAGAACAAGGACTTGAGCCGGTCAAGCAGCATCTCTTGTTGACCCGTTACAATCCTGCTCGCGTGAATCTTGGCGAAATGCTGAGCGTTGAAGACGTCGAAGAAATTCTGCATATTTCTCTGCTTGGTGTCATTCCTGAGAGCCAAGCGGTACTGAATGCCTCGAACAAAGGCGTGCCCGTGATTTTTGATGAAAACACCGATGCTGGCATGGCCTATTCAGACACAGTTGATCGCCTACTGGGTAATCAAGTGGATTTTCGTTTCCTTACTGAGGAGAAGAAAGGACTGTTTAAACGACTGTTTGGAGGCTAAATATGTCACTGCTTGAGTTTTTCCGCCCACAAAAAAAGACCTCTGCAAGCCTCGCTAAAGAGCGTTTACAGATCATCGTCGCCGAGCGCCGCAGCCAAAATGATCCTGCGCCTTCATACTTGCCACAGCTGAAAGAAGACATTCTTAAGGTAATCAGCAAATACGTTGCGATTGATCCGTCGATGGTCGATCTCACATTTGAGCATAAAGATGACGACATTTCCGTCTTGGAATTGAACGTGAAACTACCAGACGAAGAGAAGTAACCTTTCTTTCATCGGATAGAAAAACAGACGGCTGAGACCGTCTGTTTTTATTTATCCATAAAGCAAATGCTTCTAGCGTGCTCTAAATTAGTTTGTTCATTTTTTCGCCCAGAATGTCTAAGCGCCAACCTTGCATCAAATCTGGCAGGCGATTTTGATCGCGCTGATGTTTCCATACCCAACTGATCAAGTGATTAGTCTGCTTCTTCGACGCTAAAAACTCGCTCGCTAAACCTGTCGCTTTTGACGCGCGAGTGACTTCATCTTTGAGTTTTTTGAACAACTGTTTATAGCCCGGCAAATCCATCAAGCGTTCAATTGGCGCGGGATAATCTTCAGGGTCCGTCTCACGCGCCGACTTCACCATCGCAGCAATTCGATTGCCATGACGCTGTACTGAGCGAACATCCATCCCCTCTTCTTCCATGCGCTTAAAACTGGTTAACCCTAAACGAGCCACCGTGAGTAAGTCGTGTTCTTTGAAAACAAAGTTCAACGCTAAGTCGCGACGAATCGCCTCTTGCATACGCCAAGTCGCAAGCGGTTTGAGTATTGCAAGCTCTCTTGGCTTAAGCTGCCAAGCCCCTTTTATATCGAGGTACGCCTCTTCGACATTCGGCGTTTTTACGCGCTTGCTTGCTTGCAGTTCGCTCTCTTGTTGAGCCGCTTGCCACCAGCCCGCTGCCATCACTTTTTCCAACAAGATGTCGTACAGCGGCAGCAAGTAGTGAACGTCTGCCGCGGCGTATTCAAGCTGTTTGTCACTCAGAGGACGAGCCAACCAGTCCGTACGCGACTCACTCTTATCCAGTTCCACGTTAAGGTACTGCTCTACCAACGCGGCAAAGCCCGTCGATAGACCGTGCCCCAAAAACGCAGCCATGATTTGCGTGTCCACCATCGGCGCCGGAATCGTGCCAAATGCATTATGAAACACTTCCAGATCTTCGCCACATGCATGCAGAACTTTCATTACCGAGGCATCGTTAAGTAACTCAGCGAACGCACTCATATCAGTCAGAACCGTCGGATCAATCAGCGAGAGGGTGTCACCATCAAAAAGCTGAATTAAGCCCAATTGTGGGTAATACGTTCGGGTGCGGACAAACTCAGTATCCAACATCACAACGTCTGCTTCTCGCGCTTTACTGCATACCCTAACTAGGTCTTGGTTTTCGGTAATAATTTGGTAATTCACTCGTCTCTCGCTATCGCTTTGAAAATAAAAATGCCAGCCTTGGAATTCGGCTGGCATTTTAACACTCTTCGTGACACTTTGCGCGGCTTACGCTGCCTCATTCTCTTTGCCAAGCTTAGCATCATTTTCATCGCGTAATACGCGACGCAAAATCTTACCAACGTTGGTTTTCGGCAGATCTTCACGGAACTCAATCAACTTCGGCACTTTATAGCCCGTCAAGTGCTGACGACAGTGGCTGATGATTTCTTCTTTGGTTAGACTTGGGTCACGCTTAACCACATAAATCTTAACCAGTTCACCAGACACTTCGTGTGGCTGACCGATGGCCGCCACTTCAAGGACTTTGCCGTGCAGCGCAACCACATCTTCGATCTCGTTAGGATAAACGTTGAAACCAGACACCAGAATCATATCTTTCTTGCGATCAACAATGTGCAAGAAACCATCTTCATCGAATTTGACGATATCGCCAGTCGACAACCAGCCCTCGCTGTTGATCACTTCTTTGGTCGCTTCAGGACGCTGCCAATAGCCTTGCATCACCTGAGGACCACGCACCTGCAGCTCACCCGTTTCCGTGTTAGCTAACGCTTCACCTTCATCGTTGATAATACGAACTTCGGTTGAAGGTACTGGCAGACCAATTGAACCATTGTAATCGACAAGGTCATGTGGATACGCAGCAACGAGAGGAGAACACTCGGTTAAACCGTAACCTTCGAGAAGGTAACAACCTGTGGTTTTCTTCCATTTATCCGCCACCGCACGTTGAACAGCCATACCACCGCCAACCGCCAGTTTAAGATGGCTGAAGTTCAGCTCATGGAAATCTTCATTATTGACCAGCGCGTTAAACAGCGTGTTTACCCCGGTAATGGCGGTGAATGGGTATTTTTGCAACTCTTTAACAAACCCTGGAATATCGCGAGGGTTGGTGATCAATAGGTTGCGGCCACCCATTTCAATGAACAGCAAGCAGTTCACCGTCAACGCAAATACGTGATACAGCGGCAGCGCAGTCACCACAAGCTCACGGCCAGGCTGAAGAACCGGGCCATACATGCCTTTAGCTTGCATCACGTTAGCAATCATATTGCGGTGAGTAAGGATTGCACCTTTCGCGACGCCCGTGGTACCACCGGTGTATTGCAAGAACGCAATGTCATCGCCAGTCATAAAGGGTTTGACGTACTGAAGACGACGGCCTTTGTGCAAGGCTTTACGCATCGAGATGGCCCCAGGCAGATCGTACTTTGGTACCATGCCTTTGACGTACTTCACGACGAAATCAACGATGGTGCCTTTCGCACGAGGCAGCATTTGACCTAGGCTGGTGAGCACCACGTGTTTCACTGGCGTGTTTTCAACAATTTGCTCTAGCGTATTGGCAAAGTTTGACACAATAACAATCGCAGCAGCACCAGAGTCATTCAACTGATGTTCTAGTTCACGTGGCGTGTAGAGCGGGTTAACGTTTACCGCGATACAGCCCGCGCGCAACACGCCAAACAGCGCCACTGGATATTGCAGCAGGTTTGGCATCATGAGTGCCACTCTGTCGCCTTTTTTCAGCTTAAGATCATTTTGTAGATACGCAGCAAACGCACGGCTACGCTCTTCCAACTTGCGAAAGGTCATCACCGAACCCATGTTCATAAATGCAGGTTGGTCGGCGTATTTCTGTACTGATTGCTCAAACATTTCGACCAGTGATTCATACTGATCAGGGTTGATGGTTTCAGGTACGTCAGATGGATAACGTGAAAGCCATGGTTTTTCCACGATGTTACTCCTCGTTTAAAGCTGGCCTACGCAAGAGAAGCTTGCGAGATAGCGTCCTTTTTATTTGTTCACTATTACAGCACAGCAGGCATGCTTGAGCACGAAACTCTCAAACACTTGTTTAAATTTTGTTAACTACTCCAAGAATTCGCATTGCGACCTCGAGTGATTGCTCTAAGTGACAGTGATGACCGCCTTGCACTGTCTCAATTTGGGCTGGATTTTTCGCATTTAAGTGACTGATATCCTTAAGCTCACGAAATCCATTCTCGCCTAATATGATCAGATGAAAACAGGAAATTTGGTCTAAAATCGTTTCGGCATGTTTCTGAGACAATCGATAGAGCGAATCACACTTAAGTTTCACATCATGTCGCCATTGCCACACACCGTGCTGCTGAACAACACCACGCTCGACAATCGGTCTCAATAAATCCGCAGAAAGCTGATTAGCGGTTGAACGAAGCGTTAATGCTTCTTCCAAACTATTAAGATTACGGGAGGGTTTCACACGCAAACGATTACGGCTGAGTACCCCTTGCCTGAGCCTTTCAACCGCCTTTTGCGGGGCTTCAGCCAAAGGCCCGTAACCTTCTATCTGAACCAGAGCTGTCACTTGTTCAGGAAAGGCCGCACTATAACAACTTGCAATCAAAGCACCAAGTGAATGGCCTACTAGTAGCAGTTTATTTGGCGATAAAACACGCAAAAACTGATAAACGTCATCGATGTAATCGTGGAATGGATAAAAGTTGTCCACGGATTTGTGAGATGAGTATCCATGCCCCGGCAAATCAAATGCACAGAGGTGAAGCTCTGGTGCTCTTTGGTGGAGATGCTCGATGACAGACTGGAAACTGGCGGCGTTATCTAACCAGCCATGAAGAAAAACGACTGATAAATCAGCCGTTTTCGAATCACCATACTCGATTGCAGCCAGCGTTCCACTGGCGATAGCATAACGCGTCTCACACATTATTTTACATCTTGAATGATTTTTCCGTCACGCGGGAAGTCGCGCATTTGTCGGCAAGTAATCGAATAACACGGGTAGAGGTAGCTTGAAGTGTCATACACTCTCACTCGCTCTTCGATAGTCCAAAGGCGATAACCGTAGCTCTTCACCACAGGAAATACGTAATCATACTCGCCGATTTTGCCTTGCTCTTCCCCTGCAGCAGTGCCGACAACGGTAATCAAACGCCCTTGACTAAACGCAACGGGCTCTAAGTAGCCTTCAAGGTAGGCAACAAAACGTCCATTGGGTTCTTGGCTAATGTCGGGCTTTCCGTTTTTATCGATCGGCAAGTTAACAATTTCAATGCGCGTTTTGTCTTTGAGATTGTCCACTTTAGCAATCACGCCACCCAAACGAACATCTTGCGTCACCACGCCTTGGCTTTCTGCAAAGATTTTATAATCCGTTAGCACTTCTTGGTTTTGCGCCGTCAGCTCTTGTGGGAGAGAACTACACGCCGCCAAGCCGAGCAAAGCGATCATTGCGAAAAGAGAGCGAACCGTTTTCTTCATTATTTACCTGCCTGTCTTCAGTCATCAAAGCAACAAAAGGGTCAAATGTAGATATCGACACCGAGCAACTGGGCAAGTTCCTCTCTTTTGGCTTGATTCATTACGTCCATGTATTCTTGCATTGCGCGTCGAGCATGACCTTCGGGAAGATCATACTGAATTTGCGCTTTATGAATGTCAGATTCTTTGACATTTTGGATGCTATGGGCAACAGCATTGGCTACCTTGGACGTTTGACCAACCGCTTGTTGCTGTTGGTTTTTCGCCACCTTACGCTTGTTGCTGCTTTTATTCGTCCGTTGCGTACCGGGAATAATCGCAGGAGGTAAACCGTTAATTGAAGCCATCGCGTTCCATCACTTTAAGGGGGCGTTATTCACGCCCTGGTAATTTTTTCCAAGCCACGTTATCGCGCAGATAAACTGGGCTAGACTCTTCCACGGCGACCGTATTGCCCGCCGCAAGCTCATACTTAGCAAGGACAACAATATCTTGAGCATCAGGGTAAAGCACCTCACCCGCTTCGATGTTCAACGGCAAATTGGCTAAGCTTTCAGCGTAAGCATCCCATCCTGTACCCGCGCTTGTCCAGCTCTGTTGATCGGCCGTGATATTTTGTGCTAATTGCGCCGGAGGAATGACGCATTCCGCATCCACGGCAAGCCAACTGCCATCTTGCTGACGCTGGTAGCGTCCCCAATAGACTTCATCCATGCGCGCATCAATCGCCGCCACCACCGATGTCGCTCCGTGTACACGGAATGAACCTTGCGCCATCGCTGCCAGTGTTGAAATGCCAATCATTGGCAAATCCGCACCGAATGCTAAACCTTGTGCAATACCGATGCCAATTCGCACGCCCGTAAAACTGCCAGGACCACGACCAAAAGCAAGCGCATCTAAATCGGTCAGTTTCAATCCAGCTTGTTGCAACACCTCTTCCACCATAGGGAGCACTTTTTTGGTGTGGTCACGCGGGGCCACTTCGCTACGTGAAAAGACTTGGTCGCCGACTAAAAGGGCGACTGAACAGTTTTCGGTTGCGGTGTCGATAGCAAGAATTTTAGCGCTCATTCAGTTCTCTGTTTGTTCTGTTAGAAATTGTTGAATCAAATCCAAATCACGGGTTCTTGGGATCGGAGGTAAACTGGCAAGAAAAATGCCGCCGTACTCTCTTGTGACCAAGCGGTTGTCACAGATGATTAACGCCCCACGATCTTTTTGATCTCGAATCAGACGCCCTACCCCTTGTTTAAGCGTAATGACTGCATCAGGCAGTTGTACTTGCTCAAACGGCTCTCCTCCTCGCAATCGACAATCTTCGATACGAGCTTTGAGTAGCGGGTCATCTGGTGATGTAAAAGGAAGTTTGTCGATGATAACACAGCTTAAGGCGTCACCTCTAACATCGATTCCTTCCCAAAAAGCGCCAGTGGCCACCAGCAAGGCATTCCCCAACTCCATAAATTCAGCGAGCGTGCGCTGTTTGCTCATCTCACCTTGCAATAAAACGGGCAAGCCTAAAACCTCGCGAAAACGCTCGCCTAATTCACGCATCATCGAATGTGAAGTACAGAGGAAGAAACAGCGCCCTTGGTTGGATTCAATCACCGGTGCCAACATGCTCACCAGTTTTTGCGCCAAACCTGGGCTATTGGGCTCTGGTAGATAGCGAGGGACGCACAATCGCGCCTGCTCGGCATAATCAAATGGACTTGGCAATGAGAATTGCTTTAGCGGCTTTAAGCCTAAGCGGTCGGTAAAATGACTAAAATCGTCCCCCACCGCCAACGTGGCAGAGGTGAAGATCCACGCGCCCTGTTTGATCTCTATTTGCTCATGAAATTTGTCTGCAACAGAGAGCGGTGTGATGTGCAATGTAAAATGGCGCGGCGAGGTATCAAACCAGTATGAATAGCCCGTGATGCTAGTGTCACACACTCGTTCTAAACGACCTTTAATAAGGTTAGCGCGCTCAAACGCCACATCAAGCAATTGGCAACGACCTAACGCGAGCTTGAGTACGTCGATGGTCAAATCCAACGCATCCACCAAGCGATCCACTTCGCGCTTGATGGATGGCGATTGTAAGGCATCACGCCAATTGCCACGAAAGCCGGGCTCACCCAGCACAATGCGTATATCCATTGCGGTTTGGGCTAATTTTTCCCCTACTTTTTGCAGCTGACGCATGTCTTTCACTTCCGTGCGATAGGCAATTTCAATGTCTTTGGCCAAATCGAGAATCTGGCGGCTGGAGAGTGACTGACCAAAATATTCGCTCGCAATATCAGGCAGTTGATGCGCCTCATCAAAAATAAACACATCCGCTTCTGGGATCAGCTCACCAAAACCTGTCTCTTTGATCGCCAGATCGGCAAGAAAAAGGTGATGGTTCACCACCACCACATCGGCATCTAGCGCTTTTTTTCGCGCTTTTAACACAAAGCAATCTTGGTAACTTGGACAATCTTTACCTAAGCAGTTGTCATTGGTTGACGTGATGGTAGGAATGATCATGCTGTCTTCTGGCAACTCTTCACAATCACCCAAGTCGCCCGTTTTGGTTTCCGAAGACCAACTGCGCACTTTGACCAATTGGCTTAATGAAGTGGAATCCGCTTCATTGTGATGCACTTCGACCATTTGTCGACTTAAACGCTCTAAACACAAATAGTTGGAGCGGCCTTTCAGTAACGCAACTTGTCCAAAAAAGCCCAACGCATCGGTCATCAATGGCAAATCACGATGAAAAAGCTGTTCTTGCAAGTTTTTCGAACCAGTAGAAATGATGACCTTTTTACCACTCAGAAGAGCTGGCACCAGATAGGCGAAGGTTTTGCCGGTTCCGGTCCCCGCTTCAACCACGAGCTGTGTTTGCTGTTGGATCGCCTCGGCGACCGCTTCGGCCATATCGACCTGAGGTTGACGAGCTTGAAAGCCCGGAATGGCCTTGCCTAAAGCGCCTTTGGAAGAAAACGTTTTTGCTATCATTCTGTGTTCTGCTGAGGGGTCAGTGGCACAGATTATGTCAGGTTTGTCTTTTTGAGGCGAATCCCAATTGTCTTCGCCTCGGCAGGTATTTGGTCGGTTATTTGCGGTTTAAATAGCGTGCAAGCCACGCTGGGCCGGTAAATTGATCCTCTTCCCCTAAGATGGCCTTGGCCGCTTCGGCTGGAGAAGCTCGATTTTCCCAAAGTTCAGTAATGCGATCCTCATCTATTTCATGGTTACCGATCAGAGAGCTCACTCTCTCTACATACAGTTTTCGAGCCAGTAGATCTTTGTCCATATACACCACCTCTATGATTCTTATGAAGGCTCAATTCAGACAACGTCTCCAGCCAAACGTTTTACTGGAGAATTTGTTTGAAACCATCTTAATAATAGATTATCTATTAGGCCTGTATTGCGGTTTAGTTCACCGTTCGACGCCCAAACAATTATTCGTACCATAAAAAAAATAAATCACGGAAGTATCTCTAATATGGAAAAGAAAACACTACTGACTCATTGCTCAGACGCGCCGGGTCTGATCTCTAAAATCACCAACATTTGTTACAAGCATCAACTGAACATTATTCACAACAATGAGTTTGTAGATAATTCCAGCGGTCACTTTTTTATGCGAACCGAGCTGGAGGGATACTTTAACGACCACACTTTTCTTGCCGATCTCGACCAAGCTTTGCCACCGGGAGCTAAGCGCAAGTTGATGAGCTCTGAGCGCAAGCGCATCGTGATTTTGGTCACCAAAGAAGCGCACTGCTTAGGTGATATTCTGATGAAGAATTACGACGGCAGTTTGGATGTGGACATTGCGGCTGTGGTAGGTAACTACGACAAACTGCAAAGCCTCACGGAAAAATTTGACATCCCTTATCACCATGTTTGTCATGAAGGGCTCGATCGTGAAAGTCACGAACAGAAAATGCTTGAAGTAATTGGTCAGTATCAGCCAGATTATTTGGTGCTAGCGAAATACATGCGTGTGCTCACGCCAGGTTTTGTTGAGAAATATCACCATAAGATCATCAACATCCACCACAGCTTCTTGCCTGCCTTTATTGGGGCGAAACCTTATCAGCAAGCTTTTGATCGCGGTGTAAAAATCATCGGCGCCACGGCGCACTTTGTCACCAATGATTTAGATGAAGGCCCAATCATCAAACAAGACGTGATTCCGGTTGATCACAACTTCAGCGCGCAGGACATGGCGCAAGCGGGTCGCGATGTTGAGAAGAATGTGTTGAGCAAGGCGCTCAATAAAGTACTGAATGACCACGTTTTTGTGTATGGCAACAAAACCGTCATCCTTTAAACATAGAATGGGACGAACTAAAAGGGTTGCGACAATTGCAACCCTTTATTTTTCTGCGCAGCTAGGCTTGCTCAGACTCAACAATACGTTTTAAAGAATGTGGGTGCAGCTTGATGCAAATGCCTTGGTATTTGAACGCAACCGTCGGATTGTTCAACCGTTCACCCTCTCCCTTCGGACTCGACAGCTTCACCTTAACCCCCAGTTCCTCGAGTTTGCTCAACTGAGCGCCAAACGCTGGATAGGTGTGTTTCAAATCTGCCAAATAGTCTTCAGCCGTCTGAGCATGAGATGGGACGACAAACTCCACATGTTCCCAACCTTCATGGGGATACGCTTTTCCTTCTGCCGGATAAGGCAGCTCTAAGCATTCGATTTTCCAACCGCGACTGGCGAGTGGCGTATCAAACACGATCACAATGATCGGACGACCATTGATGTTCGCCTGTGAGATCACTTTGCCTTGTTCACTCCACATTTGCTGAGACAACTGCGCGGTTTGATTCTCGTTTACGCGCATCGCAATATGATCCGCTTGAGCAAAACTCAAATCCAGTTGCAACAAATCGGCCAGCGACTCGATTTTCTGCATGAAACCGGGTAAATCCTCTAGCATCTGTTGGGGTGTAAGGCGTTTTTCTGCCAGCAAATTACTCATTTTCGTTCTCTTCACACTTTTTATTTCTGGGCGTCATAGTAACAACTTCAGGCAAAATTGGCAGTCCTGCGAGTACTTTAATAAAAAGTCAAAATTTCACTAAATCGGCTCTGTATGAAAGGCAATATAATTGCTATCATTAGCCCCATTTTTGTGAACTCAAACAGAACCCGGCCTCTCTATTTCCGGGTTTTTCGTCCTTGAATTGAAGGAAACGCGTGTGAATATCCAAGCACTTATTAACGACAAAGTATCTCAGGCTCTTGAAGCTGCTGGCGCTCCTGCAGGCAGCCCTGCAGCGGTTCGCCAATCCGCTAAGCCACAATTTGGTGACTACCAAGCAAACGGCGTAATGGGCGTAGCAAAACAGTTGGGTACTAACCCTCGAGAATTTGCGCAAAAAGTATTGGATGTTCTTGAGCTAGACGGCATCGCAAGCAAAACCGAAATCGCAGGCCCTGGTTTCATCAATATTTTCCTAAGCGAAGAGTTCCTCGCGAAGCAAGCTGAAGCGGCACTGGCGGATGCGCGCCTTGGCGTTGCTGCAGAAGAAGCACAAACTATCGTTGCTGACTATTCTGCGCCAAACGTTGCTAAAGAAATGCACGTTGGTCACCTACGTTCAACCATCATTGGTGATGCGGTTGTACGTACCCTTGAGTTTCTAGGTCACAAAGTGATCCGTGCGAACCATATCGGTGACTGGGGTACTCAGTTCGGTATGCTTATCGCCAACCTTGAGCGCGTACAGCAAGAGTCTGGCGAAATTTCTATGGAACTGGCTGATCTTGAAGGTTTCTACCGTGAATCTAAAAAGCTGTACGACGAAGACGAAGAGTTTGCGGTAAAAGCTCGCGGCTACGTCGTTAAACTGCAAAGCGGCGACGAGTTCTGCGCAGAAATGTGGAAGAAGCTGGTTGACGTCACCATGATCCAAAACCAACGCAACTACGACCGTCTCAACGTCTCTCTAACTCGTGATGACGTCATGGGCGAGAGTATGTACAACGACATGCTACCTAAGATCGTAGCAGACCTGAAAGCACAAGGTCTTGCGGTTGAAGATGGCGGCGCGCAAGTTGTGTTCCTTGAAGAGTTCAAGAACAAAGACGGCGAGCCTATGGGCGTTATCGTTCAGAAACGTGACGGCGGCTTCCTATACACAACAACAGATATCGCATGTGCGAAGTACCGTTACGAAGAGCTAGGTGCAGATCGTGTGCTTTACTTCATCGACTCTCGTCAGCACCAGCACCTAATGCAAGCTTGGACGATCGTTCGTAAAGCGGGTTACGTGCCAGAGTCAGTATCTCTTGAGCACCACGCGTTTGGTATGATGCTAGGTAAAGATGGTAAGCCATTCAAGACTCGTGCAGGCGGTACGGTTCGTCTTGCTGATCTTCTTGATGAAGCAGAAGTGCGTGCAGCGCAGCTGATCGAATCTAAGAACCCAGAATTAGCTGAAGACGAGAAGAAAGCGATCGCGAACACAGTTGCAATGGCAGCGGTTAAATACGCAGACCTTTCTAAGCACCGTACCACGGACTACGTGTTCGATTGGGACAACATGCTAGCGTTTGAAGGTAACACGGCACCGTACATGCAATACGCTTACACTCGCGTAGCCTCTGTATTCGCTAAAGCTGGCGTTTCTATGGATGATCTACAAGGTGAAATCAAAATCACTGACGAGAAAGAAAAAGCGCTTATCGCCAAGCTGATGCAGTTCGAAGAAGCGGTTCAATCTGTTGCTCGTGAAGGTCAACCACACATCATGTGTAGCTACCTATTCGAACTAGCAGGTCAGTTCTCTAGCTTCTACGAAGCGTGCCCTATCCTAGTGGCTGAAGACGAAGCAGTGAAACAAAGCCGTTTGAAACTCGCTGCGCTAACAGCGAAGACCATCAAGCAAGGTCTTTCTCTGCTCGGTATCGATACGTTAGAGCGTATGTAATAGGTTCGAGGTTCGAGGTTCGAGGTTCGAGGTTCGAGGTTCGAGGTTCGAGGTTCGAGGTTCGAGGTTCGAGGTTCGAGAAAATTATAAGAAAGGTTGGCGTGAAAGCGTCAACCTTTTGTTTTATCTGACGTATACTGATGTCATTCCATTCAATCGGACAACAACAATGAGTTTTGAACTGCACCCTCAATTGGCCAAAGACACCACGGTGATTGGCCACTTCCCGCTGTGTGTGGCATTGCTGCATAAAGACAATGCCGTACCGTGGGTGATTTTGGTACCGAAACGGGCAAACCTAAAAGAGCTACACCACTTGCCAATGCAAGAGCAACAACAGTTTTTGCTCGAGTCTCAAGCGGTAAGCCAAGCACTCGAAGCGACATTCCGTCCAGACAAATTAAACCTTGGCGCGCTTGGTAACATGGTGCCACAACTGCACATTCACCATATCGCGCGCTTTAAAGGCGACGTAGCATGGCCGGGACCGGTTTGGGGCAATACCAACGGCGAGTTTCGCAGCGAAGAAGAACAAAACGAACTGCTTATTCGCATTAAAAACGTACTATCACTGAGCTCTCTCTTCCAAAAAGCCTAAGTCAAAGCGCTTGTTTATCGCGGAGCTGAAAGAGTGCTAGGGCACGATAAAAAAGCCGCATCATTGCTGATGCGGCTTTATCGTTTTTATCCCATTTTGAGTCAGAGCCTACATGGTTACGGTCAGCGATAAACCGTCTTGTTTGGTCACAGCGTAGCGAACGCGAGTGACACTATGAGCTTTATTGGTGTCGACTAAACGGCTGATTTTACCTTTCTTGATCCACACGCTTAACATCGCATCAGCGCCATCTTCACTCATCCCAAACTGCTTAGCCAGGTCTGACTGGGAGACGGTTCCTTTGTCTGCAATATACTGATAAAGCTCTTTTAATATCATGCTACCTGCGCCTCAAATACGCCGCGTTGCTTATCACCTACACGCTTAAACACACGATACGTGGCGAAGAAAATGGCGACAATCGCTGCGATCCAAACACCACTGGTGACAGGGCTATCCGCAAAGTGTGTCAACTGGTTGTAGAAGGTCGCACAAAGGTAGGCCAGAGCCATCGTCCAAACAGCAATAAAACGTGCAAACTTATGACCGAATTCGCGAACGTATGCCCCCATCGCTGCCACACATGGGGTGTACAACAAAATAAAAATTAGGTAGGCAAAAGCCGCATGACCAGACGCAAACTGCGCTTTAAGATTACCAAAGATAGAAGCATCGACATCTTGTTCCTCTGCCACAGCATTTGAATCCGTTAGATCTCCCACCTCGATGCCTAATGGATCTGAATAGCTCAAACCCGCTAAGTTTTCAGGGATGCTCATCACGGCCTCTTCTAGGCTGGCCATCAGATCAAACTCCGCTTCTTCTCCATCACTTGGTGTGGTGTACAGGCTATTGAGTGTACCAACTACCGCCTCTTTGGCGAAGATACCCGTGATGATACCCACTGTCGCTGGCCAGTTGTCTTTCTCAATACCAATCGGAGCAAACACTGGCGTCACCACTTGTGCGGCTTTTGACAGAACCGAGTTTTCGCTGTCTTCGTTGCCGAAGCTGCCATCAGTACCAAGCGAGTTCAAGAAGCTTAGGATCGCAACCACAACAACGATGGTTTTGCCTGCTCCCAAAACGAAACGCTTCAGTTTTTGCCATGTTTTAATCACCACGTTTTGCAGTGTTGGCAGTTCGTAATCGGGCATTTCCATCACTAGGCTGTCACTGCTACCAGGGTACAGCGTGTGCTTAAGGAAGAGACCCGTGAAAATCGCCGCGACGATACCAAGTAGGTAAAGCGCAAACACAATATTTTGCCCAGCACCAGGAAAGAAGGCAGCAGCAAATAGCGCATACACAGGCAGGCGAGCACCACAAGACATAAATGGCGCCATTGATGCTGCCAGTTTACGTTCTCGCTCTTGATCTAGTGTACGCGTGGCCATAATGGATGGCACGTTACAACCGAAACCTAAAACCAGTGGAACAAAAGCTTTACCTGGCAGGCCGATCTTCTGCATCACTTTATCAAGCACAAAGGCGGCGCGAGCCATGTAGCCTGAGCTTTCAAGCACAGCGAGGAAAAGGTACAAACAGGCGATAACCGGAATGAAAGTCGCCACCGTCTGGATACCACCACCGAGTCCATCGGCCAGTACCGTCGCCAACCACACCGGCAAGTGTCCGTCTAACAAATGATGGCCGCCATCAACCAGTAGCGCGCCGACACCGATATCAAAGAAGTCAATAAAGGCACTACCAATGTTGATAGAGAACATGAACATCAGGTACATCACAACGAAGAAGAACGGAATACCGACCCATTTGTTGAGAATAAATTGATCCAGTTTTTCAGTAACACTGCGGCTTAACTTACCTTCGCTACGACGAACCTTTTTGCACTCCTGATGAAGATGCGTATATTTGACGTCAGCAACGTGTAAGTCCACATCCAGATTAAGTTCCGTAACGACGTCTTCAACACGAAGGCGATCCACATCTGACATACTGTTTAGTACCAGAGCGTCTTTCTCAAGAGCACGAACGGCGAGCGCCCGGTGGGAAACCGTTTGATCGTTAAATAGCGTTGAAATGTTGTCAATCGCCGCTTCCATCGCCTGACCATAGTTCAAAGCGATCTCTTTTAGTGCCACACCTTGAACCACAGATTTGTGCAGTTTCTCTTTGAACTCCGCGACTTGTGCTTTGTTCGTTGCGGATAAACTGATCACGGGACAACCGAGGCTTTTTTCTAACTCAGCCACATTGATGATCTGACGCTCACGTTTAAGCGCATCCATTTTGTTCAACACAACAATCATCGGACGACCAAGTTCGCGTAATTGCAGTGTCATGTATAAACTGCGCTCAAGGCTCGTTGCGTCCACCACATTGATGATCATATCGGCTGGGTGAGTTAAGACCGCGCGGGAAGCAATGGATTCATCAATACTGTTGCTGTCGTTACCACTATCCAACGAGTAGATACCCGGAAGGTCTGTCAGCAAAAATTCATCGCCAGCGTGATGGTAACGACCGGTCTTCTTTTCTACCGTAACACCAGCCCAGTTGCCCACTTGCTGTTTTGCTCCGGTCAAACCGTTAAATAATGTCGTCTTTCCGCTGTTAGGATTGCCGACCGTCAGAATTTGATACTGCATTATTGGCACTCCACTTCGATGGCTTCCGCAATTTTTTCTCGCACCGCTAACGATACACCGCGAGCTTCAATTTGTAGCGGATCACCCATTGGTGCTCGACGAATAAGTCGTACAGACGTGTTTGGCAAAATGCCCATCACCATAAGTTTCTTTCTCACGTCGCTAGTGAGTCCATGAATAGCCACAACCGTCGCGATCTGGCCTTGTTTTAATTCTGATAATTTCATACTTGCCCGAAAAGAAAGTGTAAATGAGAAATATTTTTATTAATGATGCAATTCTACGCCTCAACAAGCTGATTTTTATTGTCTGAAATCAAAGATTGCAGAACTGCGTTCGTAACTTTCGTCAATTTTAGACACGTCATTTACGTCAAAATCCAAAATTCAAATCAACATCGAGCTTAACACTTCGTTTACAAAAACAAAGAGAGAAACAAATAACCATTAAATTACAACAACTTAAGTTAAGATGAGTATATTGTCGTTTTTGTAAGGTATCAATGGCGTTATTTTTATAAGGAAAATAAGTCGATTAACTTATAGTGAACACATCGAGAGGCACTCCTCTCAAGAATTCCAGAGGTGACGTGACTATGTCGCGTCACTCCGGCAGCAAGCGAAGGTGTCATTGACACCCGTGGTATAGTCCCCCCGGCTATACCACGATATTTTTTTCTATCGTTTTCCTCTCTTATTAAACTCTTTACTTTAATTACGCTCGCTTTCAACCGCACACCTGGCAACCAATAAATAAGCCCCATCCGTTACTCTACCTATTTTCGATCACGCCGTTCAATTAACTGACTACCTCAGCCATAGAACAGCCAATGGGTCGATTCATGAACAAGGATGATAGAAAGCATCCATGTCGTATTAGGCTTTTAGTAGAAATAAGCTAGACGCAAGTTAAGCGGAAGAGATAATGCCGTTAATGAGTAAAGGCTATAGACAAGGCAAATCAAGCTTTGAGGCAAGCTGAGCACACTGGGTAGCTAGGTAGACGGCGATGTTATTCGGACTCTAGAGCATCACTGGCAAATTTTGAAGGGGGCACGCCAAAGTACAGTTTAAAACGTTGACTAAAATAGGAAGGATCGTTAAATCCCGATGCGAAAGCCACATCAACCACTTTTTCACCGGCCAACAAACTTTCACATGCTTTTTCTAAACGAACTTCGGTGAGGTAATCCGTAAATGTACGAGAGCTCGCTGATTTAAACCGTCTCTGTAGGCTGCGCTCAGAAACATAGAGCATCTTGGCCGCCATTGCCGTGCCAAATTCTGGGTTTGTATAATGCTCTGCCACCATAGCCTCGACCTTCGCCAGCCACAACTGCTCTGGCGATGGAGCGCCTTCGGATGAGACTTCCGTAACTGGAGAGGGATCGACTGAATCAACAAAAACGCTTGGCTCTTCGTCATTTATCAGAGACTCAACCGCTTTCGGCCACAGTATTTCGATCTTGTTTCGCTCAGCGCTACTGAACAAGCTTAAGCGTCCGCCACTTTGTTCGACTAAAGCAGGTAGCTTCTCAATTGCAGTATCGACTTTTGCTGGCTCAACACCAGCGCTATCCTCGGCGTCCGTATTCGTACTAAAGGGCTGGCCAAAATCAATAAATGACACTTCGACAAAATCGTTTTGCTCTCTGATCACAATATCAAGCATTTGGCCACGATAGGCGCGTTTCAACACACTTGCAAAAACACTATTAAAAATGACATCTAGATTAAACTGCCCTACTGCGACACGATAGTCATCCGATGCGCTAGAAATGTGCACCTGAACACCGATTTTACTGAGTTCATCTTCCCAAACGTCGACAACCGACTGAATGATATGGCTGACGTTAAAGTTTTGCAGATACCCGTCAGTTCCATCGCTGGGCGAGCTTTTTAACTCTTCCAAAAGCATTGCTATGCGCATTTGATGTTCCTGATACTCTGAGACAGGTTCAACCGATGGCTTGCTCAGTAATGCATCCACACTTTGACGTAATGAACGGGCAACATTGTCAACCAGCAAATTTCTAACTTGGATCTGTTTGCGAAGTTGTTGGTTACTGGTGAGCAACACTCGACTCTGATGACGTAATTGATTGGTTTTCAATGCCACCAATGCCGTTAACTCACGGTTTTGAACACTGACGTAACGAGAACGCCAGAAAACAACTAAGCCGCCTAACGCTACGATAAGCAGAACAAAAATCGCCATCGCCATCGTAGTTTGATACCACGGGTGTAACACCGTAAAGCGAACTTGCACGGAATCCCCTGCGACTAAACTGGTTTTAACACTTAACAAGTAATCACCTGCCGCAAGGTGTTCAAAAGAGACTTGTCCGGCTTCTGTGGTTTGCCAGTGTTCCTGGTTTAAACGGTAATAGAGCGTTTCACCGTAAGCATTGGGCATCACGCCGAGGCCAAAACTGATCGCAGAACCATACGCTAACTCGGGTAATTGCCACTCTTTTTGTCCGACATTTGCAACCTGATCATCAATACGAACTTGGCTGATGACCACTCTAGGTTCAGGTAGTTTGGATACCATTAGGTCATCACGGTCCGCAAATACCAAGCCATGCTTTGAACCCAGTACTAACACCGAGCCGGATTGCGCTTCTCCAAATGAAGCCGCACATGAGCCTTCAACGAACTCGTTACTCATAATGCCCGAGCGAGACCCAAAGTGCTTACGCAGTGCTCCGTCAAAATTGTAAAAACTGAGGCCAATTGAACTTACCATCCAAATGCCACTAGCATCGGTGATTAGGCAAATAGGCTTCACGTTTTCCTGAGGAAGTGCCAGCTCTCCTAACGTTTTTTCTGTGGGATCTTTACGATAGATGCCGTGAGTCCCTGCAAACCATAGCGACCCATCTTTCGCTTCTGCAATATCGACACTTTCGCCAAAAGACTGCGTGTTTCGCTCAAAACGGATCTTGTCGTTTTCTAGCACATAAGCCCCGTGATCGGTTCTTACGATTAACGGGACTTTTTGATCCACTTCTAGACCCAAAATTCGAGCGGGCAAATTTTGGCTGGCAATCCACCGATCGCCATAATCTTGGAAGCGCCCATCGGCAACGCCAATGGCGGCTAATCGATAACCCGAACTGATCCAAACCTTGCCTTGAGGGCTGACCGAAACAAAATCAATCTCTTTACCTTTAAGGTAACTCGGTAAATCGAACGATCGAAGTTTGTACTGATTCGTGTCGTAAATATACAAACCTTGCTCGGAAGCAATCCAGATGTTTCCATCTTCAAGGGCAAAGTCATTTACCTTTATCGGCAAACGCACGCGGCTGTATTGTTTATTAACCCCAATGGCCCGGTAAAGATTGTTTGCATCTTTAAACCAAATCGTTTCATCTGATGCATAGACAATTTTGGTGATGTTGCCATTAAAACGGCTGGCTTTTTCTTCGGTGATGTTATTAAGACGTTCAAATTTTCGGCCAAACAGAGAGTAGTAGAGAATGCCACTGTTCGTCGCAACCCAAATGCCCCCTTGTTCATCATTCACCAGCGAGTAAATTTTTCGATTATCAGGAGAGACATCTTGCGCACCTGCGGCTTTCACTTTGGCCACTTGTCCATTTAAAAACGAGTAACTGTACAGACCATGTTCTGTGCCAATCCAATATTCTTGATTGGTTTCTGTCATCGAAAGCACATGAGACTCTCCAATCATGATGTTTTTTTGAGTCGGCTTTAAAATATCAATGAGCGCAGCGCCATTTAGCGTCCCCACCAGTAACTCACGACGAGTGGGAGAAAAGTACAGTTTGGCAACGAAATGCTTCGCTGACGCTTTGATATGAGTAAATTGCTCACCTTGTGATAGATAAGCTCCCGATGTGGTACCAAGTACCCATTTGCTTAAAACCCTCTTTGCATCATTGATGTAGACGTAACTACTCTGATTATTTTGATACAACGAGAGTAAGGAATAAGTTTTTAATTCTTTTGATTCAATATCGTAGTCATAAAAATTGATGCCATCACTCACCCAAATGTGACCATCTGAGCTACCAATTTTTCTGATTTCTGCCCCCGGATTTAAGCTAAACGCTAACTGACGTTTCTGATTGGGGTACGTTTGGAAGACTTCGTTCGCGACAAAAGTCCAAAAACTGCCTTGGTGAAAGGCTACTTGCTCGGAAGGAAACTCTAGAAGGCTGCCACGTTTCGGCAACAAGGTATTACCATCGAAATATTGCACTTTGCCGTGCACGTCATGTATCCATAAACCACCATCACCGCCAACAAAGAGATTTTTAGCAGCAACAAAGGTTCCCTGCTCCTGTCCAGGCAGTGGGTAAAATATGGCAGAGTTTCCGTCCAAAGCTAGCGCTTTGAACGGTAGTGTAAGCCCAGCGAGTAGAAGCCAGGCAAGAATACGCAGCAAGTCAGATTTCCCTGTAAAGTCAATTCTACGCCCTTGATTATTTTCAACGCTTTAGAGCATTATTTTGGGGCGCTAAATATCATAGCGAAATTGCTGCATGATAAAAATATCAACTTAGCAAGGGTTGCCAATATCACCAATTGGATCACGTAAATTGGGAGAAGTTGGCGCTACTTATCATGTAAACATTGGTAGAAATCATTCCCCATTGATAGGAGAAAATTAAAGTAGCCACCAGATTCAAGTGTCACTTCTGTACCAATAGGGTCTAAAACCCCTTTTTTCGCCGAGCTGCCTCTCATGACGCTTTCGATAACCGCTGGTGTAAATTGTGGCTCAGCAAACACACACACAACATCGCCTTTTGCTAAACGGTTACGGATTTCAATCAACGTTTTCGCTCCAGGCTTTTTCTCTGGGCTAACCGTAAAGTGCCCAAGGTTGCTAAGTTGATACTGCTGTTCAAAGTAGCCATAAGCATCATGGAACACATAGTAGCCGCGCTCTTTCACTCCTTGTAGCAACTTACTTAAACGCGTATCCGTTTCATCCAATCCCTGCATGAAACGCTTTAAGTTAGCTTGGTACTGTGCTTCGTGCTGCGCGTCGATTTCGATCAGACGCGCCGTTATCGCTGGAGCAACTTGTTTGACTGTGTCGATGCCCATCCAAAAATGGGGGTCATGGCTACCGTGATCATGGCCATCATGCTGATGAGCCTCTTGGTGTTCACGTAACTTAAGAGAAGGGATCTCGCTGATCGTTAGCACATTGGAATGATCTGACACCAACTTTGTCATAAAAGGCTCTAAGGATGAGCCAAACCACACTATCAGATCCGCTTGCCTTACTTTTTTCACGTCAGAAGGTTTCAAAGCGTAATCGTGAGGCGATGCATTGGCAGCCACGAGTAACTTGGGGGTCGTTACCTCTTGCGTAAGCTCATTGACGATCAGCTGTATTGGTTTAATGCTGGTTAAAACCTCAACGGCAAGCGCTTGTAACGGCAAAAATAACGTAAAAGTACACAATAAAAAGCGAATCATAATAATCCAAGTTGGTAAGTAGCGTTCATTAGGATAAAATGTTACATTATAACACTCACCAATTGCAAATGAGTTCTATTCATGTCAGCGTTAATTAGCCTAAAGGCGCTTTCCGTCACCTTTGACGATAAGAAAGTTTTAGACAGTATTAGTTTGGATTTGCACAAAGGTAAAATCACGACACTGATCGGTCCAAATGGCGCCGGCAAGTCAACCTTAGTCAAAATCATCATCGGTTTACTCAAACCCACTTCAGGTCAAGTTCAACGTCAAGCAAAGCTCACTATCGGCTATGTTCCGCAAAAGCTAAAACTCAATGACACATTGCCACTTAGTGTTATCCGTTTCCTAAATCTATCAGGAAAGTACAGCCAGCAAGAAACGATGGAAGCACTTCGACTTGTTGGTGCTGAGCACCTATATAAATACAACATGCACAAACTCTCTGGCGGTGAGACTCAACGCGTGCTGTTGGCTCGCGCGCTTTTGCAACGACCCGACTTACTTGTACTTGATGAACCCGCTCAAGGCGTCGACATTCAAGGACAAATTGATCTCTACGATTTAATTGAAAGCATCCGCCATCGTTTCGATTGTGCCGTGTTTATGGTGTCGCATGACTTACACCTTGTTATGGCAAAAACCGATGAAGTCATTTGTCTTCAACATCACGTTTGCTGTTCTGGCACGCCAGAAGACATTACTCAGCACCCGTCTTACATTGCATTATTTGGTAGTGCGGCAAGAGACTCATTAGCGATTTATCATCACCAACATGACCACCACCACCACGATTTATCAGGCCAACCTGTTTCTGGTGATCCAACTCAGTGTAACCATCATCACCATGGACATCATCATGATTGAGTTTCTTCTTCCTTCTCTTTTAGCCGGCTTAGGAATTGCACTGATCGCGGGGCCTTTGGGATCATTTGTTGTTTGGCGCAAGATGGCCTACTTCGGCGATACCCTAGCTCATGCATCATTAATGGGGCTGGCACTTGGCTTTCTGCTCGATGTGAACTTGTACCTTGCGCTCATTGTATGTTGCCTCGCTTTAGCGGTGATACTCGTGACACTGCAAAAACAGCAACTCGTTGCGTCGGATACACTGCTCGGCATCTTAGCTCACAGTGCATTGTCCATCGGTTTGGTCGCGGTAAGCTTTCTCGATAACGTCCGTGTGGATCTGATGAGTTACTTATTTGGTGATCTTTTGGCTGTCTCTCCACAAGATTTGCTCTTCATATACGCAGGAGTCGCTGCGGTTGGCGCAACGTTGTATCTTTTTTGGCGTCCGCTTTTGTCCACCACGGTTAATGAAGAATTGGCTGCAGTGGAAGGCACCAATATCGATTTGATTCGCTTAATTTTGATGTTGATGGTCGGTATCGTTATCGCAGTGGGGATGAAATTTGTCGGCGCACTGATTATGACGTCTCTGCTGATCATTCCTGCAGCAGCGGCAAGGCGCTTTGCTCAGTCACCAGAGCAAATGGCCGGGTTTGCGTCTCTGATCGGTGTTCTTGCCGTCCTCGGTGGATTAACGCTCTCTTGGCATTTCGATACCCCAGCGGGCCCCTCGGTGGTCATTAGCGCAACCGCTATCTTTATGCTGGCTCAACTAAAGCCACAAACAAGCTAAAGTGGCAGAACAAGCAAACTATAATGAAAAAGCCGAGCATTGATTGCTCGGCTTTTACTTAGAGGTTGACGCTGTTGTCTATTACCAACCCGTCACTTCACGAAGTGCTTGACCAATGTCAGCCAAAGACTTAACAGTTTTCACACCAGCAGATTCAAGTGCTGCAAATTTCTCGTCCGCCGTTCCTTTACCACCAGAAATGATAGCACCAGCATGGCCCATACGTTTACCCGGAGGCGCAGTTACACCAGCGATGTAAGAAACGACTGGCTTAGTTACATTCTCTTTAATGAACGCTGCCGCTTCTTCTTCCGCCGTACCGCCAATCTCACCGATCATCACGATCGCTTCCGTTTCTGGGTCTTCTTGGAACAATTTCAGAATATCGATGAAGTTAGAACCTGGGATTGGGTCGCCACCGATACCAACACAAGTAGACTGACCGAAACCTTCATCCGTGGTTTGTTTAACAGCTTCGTAGGTCAAAGTACCAGAGCGTGAAACGATACCCACTTTACCCTTCTTATGGATATGACCTGGCATGATGCCAATCTTACACTCATCAGGAGTGATAACACCTGGACAGTTTGGACCAATCATACGAACGCCAGTCTGCTCCAGTTTCACTTTCACATCGATCATGTCCGTCGTAGGAATGCCTTCTGTGATGGTGACTATCAGCTGAATACCAGCATCAATTGCTTCCAAAATTGCGTCTTTACAGAAAGGGGCTGGAACGTAGATAACGGTTGCGGTTGCGCCAGTCGTTTCCACTGCTTCACGCACTGTATTAAATACAGGAAGACCAAGATGCGTCTGACCACCTTTGCCCGGAGAAACGCCACCAACCATTTGCGTGCCGTAAGCAAGAGCTTGCTCTGAGTGGAAAGTACCCTGACCGCCTGTGAAACCTTGACAGATTACTTTGGTGTCTTTGTTAATTAATACAGACATTATTTGCCCTCCGCCGCAGCAACAACTTTCTGAGCAGCATCTGTTAGTGATTCTGCTGCAATGATATCCAAACCTGACTCTGCCAGTACTTTGCGGCCAAGATCCGCGTTAGTACCTTCAAGACGTACAACAACGGGTACGCTTACACCCACTTCTTTCACTGCACCGATGATGCCTTCCGCGATCATGTCACAACGAACGATACCGCCGAAGATATTCACAAGTACTGCTTTTACATTGTCATCAGATAAGATGATCTTGAATGCTTCAGCAACACGTTCTTTTGTTGCGCCACCACCTACATCTAGGAAGTTTGCAGGTTTGCCACCGTGGAGGTTTACGATATCCATGGTACCCATTGCGAGGCCAGCACCGTTAACCATACAGCCAACGTTACCATCAAGTGCCACGTAGTTCAGTTCCCACTGCGCCGCATGAGCTTCACGCTTATCTTCTTGAGAAGGATCGTGCATTTCACGCAGTTTTGGCTGACGGTAAAGCGCATTTGAGTCGATGTTGATCTTACCATCTAGGCAAAGTAGGTTGCCTTCGCCGGTAATCACAAGTGGGTTGATTTCAAGAAGAGCGAGATCGTATCGAGTGAACATTTCACCCAAACCCATGAAGATTTTAACAAACTGCTTAATTTGATCGCCTTGAAGACCAAGTTTAAAAGCAAGCTCACGACCTTGATAAGCCTGAGGGCCTACCAGCGGGTCAATAGCCGCTTTGTGAATCAGTTCAGGAGTTTCTTCTGCAACTTTTTCGATTTCCACACCGCCTTCCGTTGAGGCCATGAAAACGACTTTGCGTGTTGCACGGTCAACGACAGCACCCAAGTATAGCTCGTTAGCGATATTGGACGCTTCTTCAACCAAAATTTTTGTTACTGGCTGACCATTCGCATCTGTCTGATAAGTAACCAGATTTTTGCCAAGCCATTTTTGTGCAAACTCTTTCACGCCTTCTTTCGTATCGTGAAGCTCTACGCCGCCCGCTTTACCGCGGCCACCTGCGTGAACCTGACATTTTACAACTTTCTTAGCGGTGCTAATGCGGCCAGCGGCTTCAAATGCTTCTTGAGGTGTATCACAAGCATAACCTTCTGGTACCGGCAAACCGAATTCTGCAAACAGCTGTTTGGCTTGGTATTCATGCAAATTCATTTTGATATTCCGTTTGTTCTTCCCTTAAGGGATTTATTATTTCCATAACGTCACGATTAACAGTGCGACGCCTGTAGGGTCTTCTCAAATAAACTGCTAACAGTTCAAGTGAAGGCCAGACGCTGAGCCAGTCTAGCCTTAGGGATTTTTAACGTCTAGCCATCAACGACAACTAGACGTTTTAGCGATATTAAACGTCTAACAACAGACGTGCTGGATCTTCCAGTAACTCTTTCACAGTCACTAGGAAGCCAACCGACTCGCGACCATCAATCAAGCGGTGGTCGTAAGACAGTGCTAGGTACATCATTGGCAGAATTTCAACTTTGCCATCTACCGCCATCGGACGATCTTGAATCTTATGCATACCCAAAATCGCAGATTGTGGTGGGTTGATGATTGGTGTCGACATCAACGAACCAAACACACCACCATTGGTGATGGTAAAGTTACCGCCAATTAGCTCGTCAACGGTTAGTTTTCCGTCACGACCTTTGATGGCAAGCTCTTTAATGCCCTTTTCAACATCCGCAAAACCTAGCGTATCGCAGTCTTTTAGGACTGGAGTCACTAGACCACGTGGCGTAGAAACCGCCATACTGATGTCAAAATAGTTGTGGTAAACAATGTCATCACCATCGATCGATGCGTTGATTTCAGGATAACGCTTCAGTGCTTCAGTCACCGCTTTCACGTAGAAAGACATAAAGCCAAGACGAATACCATGACGCGCTTCAAACTGATCACCATACTGCTTACGAAGATCCATGATTGGCTTCATGTTGACTTCGTTAAACGTCGTCAGCATTGCAGTGCTGTTTTTCGCTTCTAGCAGACGGTTAGCCACAGTTTTACGTAGACGCGTCATCGGTACTCGTTTTTGACTACGAGCCGCAACAGGTGCTACTGGCGCAGCAGCTGATTCTGCCACTGCTGGTGCTTTTTTGGCCGCTGCAAGGTGCGCTTCAATATCTTCACGTGTAATGCGACCACCTACACCCGTACCTTTCACTTGGTTTGCTTCTAAACCATGCTCTGCAAGGAGACGACGCACTGCTGGGCTAAGGGCATCATTGCTCTCTTCTGATAAGCTTGCAGTATGACGCTTATCTGGAGATGGCTGTGACTCTTCTGTCGTATCAGCCGTAGGTTCACCCGCGACTGCCGCCAATTTAATGCGACCAATCAGTTGCTTAGAAAGTACTGTTGCGCCTTCTTCTTCAACAATCGCTTCGAGAATACCCGCTTCTGAAGCCGGTACTTCTAACACTACTTTGTCTGTTTCAATATCAACCAGCACTTCATCGCGCTCAACTCTGTCGCCTGGTTTCTTGTGCCAAGTTGCAACTGTTGCATCGGCCACTGATTCAGGTAAATCTGGAACCAGAATTTCAATAGTCATATCTGTTTCTTCCTTTTACTTCTAGTTCTTAATCCGAAGTCTTTTCGTTCACGTTTAGCGCGTCATCAATCAGCGCTTTCTGCTGTTTCAAGTGCACCGACATATAACCAACGGCTGGAGAAGCTGATGCTGGACGACCAGCGTATTTCAACTCAGTTCCTGCCGGGATAGCTGCTCGGAAGTTATGTTGGCTACAGTACCAAGCCCCTTGGTTTTGTGGCTCTTCCTGACACCAAACAAAATCTTCAACATTCACATAAGGTGCTATTGCCGCTTTCACGTCATCCATCGGGAATGGATACAGCTGTTCAATACGTACAATCGCGACATCATCTTGTTCGTTATTGCGACGCTGCTCTAGAAGGTCGAAGTAGACCTTTCCTGAACAGAACACAACACGTTTCACTTTTACCGGATCCAGTTCATCGATTTCTGGAATCGCTGGCATAAAGGTACCATTTGCCAAGTCATCGAGTGACGATGTGCATAATGGGTGACGTAGCAATGATTTAGGTGACATCACAATCAGTGGACGACGCATTGGACGCACAACTTGACGACGGATCATGTGATAAACCTGCGCAGGGGTTGATGGCACAACCACTTGCATGTTTTGTTCAGCACACAGTTGTAGATAACGCTCAAGACGCGCAGATGAATGCTCTGGGCCTTGACCTTCATAGCCGTGAGGCAACAACATGGTTAACCCACATAGTCGAGCCCACTTCTGCTCACCCGAAGAGATGAACTGGTCAATAACCACTTGTGCGCCGTTAGCAAAGTCACCAAATTGCGCTTCCCAAAGCGTCAAGCCACTTGGCTCTGCCGTTGCGTAACCGTATTCAAAGGCAAGTACCGCTTCTTCAGAAAGAACCGAATCGAATACTTCAAAAGGACCTTGCTTATCATGAATATTGGCAAGAGGAACATAAGTACTGGCATCGTTTTGGTTGTGCAGTACAGCATGACGATGGAAGAAGGTACCACGTCCAGAATCCTGACCCGAGATACGAATACGCTTGCCATCATCCACCAGTGTGGCGTAGGCCAAAGTTTCTGCCATACCCCAATCTAGCTCTTTTTCACCATTAGTCATTGCTACACGGTCGTTATAAAGCTTGCTCACTCGGCTGTGAAGCGTGTGACTTTCTGGGTATTGGCATAAACGCTTACCTAGCTCGACTAGGCGTTGTTTATCGTAGGTATTGTTCCAAGACGTATCCCAGTCATGGCCCAGATATGGGGACCAATCAACAGAATGGAGTGCCATTGGGCGCCATTCTTTAACAACCACTTCGCCGTGATCAAGTGCATCACGATACTCGTTGACCATTTGCGTTGCGGTTTCGATGTCGCATTCATTTTTGTCGATCAACACATCAGCATACAACTTACGTGGTGTAGGATGTTTTTTGATCTTCTGATACATCAACGGCTGAGTTGCATTTGGCTCATCCGCTTCGTTGTGGCCATGACGACGGTAACAAACCAAGTCAATCACCACATCACGTTTAAATTCGTTACGGTAATCCAACGCAATACGAGTAACGAAAGCAACCGCTTCAGGGTCATCTGCATTTACGTGGAAAATCGGTGCCTGTACCATCTTCGCAATATCAGTACAGTACATTGTTGAGCGGGTATCGCGTGGGTTAGACGTCGTAAAACCTACTTGGTTGTTGACGACAACACGTACCGTACCACCAACGCAGAAGCCACGCGCTTGAGACATGTTGAATGTTTCAGCAACAACCCCTTGACCCGCGATCGCAGAGTCACCATGGATGGTAATCGGCAACACTTTACTACCGTCATCATCGCCCAAGCGGTCTTGACGTGCACGCACAGAACCCATAACGACTGGGTTAACAATCTCTAAGTGAGATGGGTTAAACGCAAGGGCTAAGTGAACGTCGCCACCTGGTGTTGCGAAGTCCGCCGAGAAACCTTGGTGATATTTCACATCACCCGTACCCCAACTCTCGCCATGCTTACCAGCAAACTCATCAAACAGATCTTGAGGCTTTTTGCCCAAGACGTTAACCAGCATATTGAGACGGCCACGGTGAGCCATGCCGATAACCACTTCACGCATCCCGCTGCGACCCGCATGACGAATCAACTCTTTCATCATCGGAATCATCGCGTCGCCACCTTCGAGAGAGAAACGCTTCGCTCCTGGGAATTTTGCACCAAGATAGCGCTCAAGACCTTCTGCTGCCGTTAGTTCAGCAAGGAATGTACGTTTTTCATCTTTATCAAAGGAAGGTTGACCAACCACAGATTCTAAACGTTGTTGGATCCAACGCTTTTGCTCTGTGTCTGTCATGTGCATGTATTCTGCACCAATCGAACCACAGTAGGTTTTCTTAAGTGCGGTGTAGATATCTTTAAGCGGCATGGTCTCTTGACCAACAGCAAAAGAACCTACGTTGAATGTTTCTTCGAAGTCATCTTCGGTGAGATTGTGGAATGCAGGGTCTAGCTCAGCCACTGTTGGGCGTTGCCATAAACCGAGTGGATCCAATTCTGCTGCTTCATGTCCGCGGAAGCGGTAAGCATTAATCAGCTGTAGTACCTTAACTTGCTTAGCATCGACATCAGGATCACTTACCTGGACACTATAATGCTTTGTTTCTTGAGCTAGTCGTCGGAAGTAGTCACGGACCCGTGAATGCGGCTGTTCGGCCACTTCTTTTGTTGGCTTAGGCAAGCCTTCAAAAACACGTTTCCACTCCTCACTTACCAGATCGGGGTCACTTAGATACAGTTCGTAGAGATCCTCTACGTAAGTTGCATTGGCGCCAGCCAAGTGTGAAGACTCGAGCCATGCCTTCATCACGCCGTTGTGCATATTTTCCCTTAACCAGTAGTTTTCACGTTTGCTGCGGTCTTCGCCGAGCTACTATAGAGCCGACAGGTTGGTTAGAACACTGTCGGCAATTTTGTTGTTTGTTACACCGAACGATTGACCAGCATACTCTTGATGTGGCCAATAGCTTTTGTAGGATTTAGCCCCTTAGGACAAACACTTACACAATTCATAATGCCGTGGCAACGAAAAACGCTAAATGCGTCATCAAGATTAGACAAACGTTCATCTGTTGCAGTATCACGGCTGTCAATCAGCCAACGATACGCAGCCAGAAGGCCTGCTGGCCCGATAAACTTGTCCGGATTCCACCAGAATGATGGGCACGAGGTTGTACAACATGCACACATAATACATTCGTACAAACCATCCAAATGTGCACGCTCATCTGGTGATTGTAAGTTTTCTCGAGAAGGCGGAAGAGCACCATCTGAAATCAAGAAAGGCTTAACTTTCGCATAGTTATCGTAGAACTGTGTCATGTCAACGATAAGATCGCGAATCACAGGTAACCCAGGTAGTGGACGAATCACAATTTTGTCCGCTTTCAGCGCAGACAGCGGTGTAATACACGCCAAACCGTTCTTACCATTCATGTTAAGACCATCCGAACCACACACACCTTCACGACAGGAACGACGGAAAGAGATCGTAGCGTCTTGCTCTTTGAGTAGAATCAGTGCATCCAACACCATCATGTCAGAGCCGTCTTCCACTTCCAGCACATAGTCTTTCATGTATGGTTTGGTATCTACATCCGGATTGTAACGATATACAGAGAAGTTCAGTTTCATAGTTCAGTCCTCCCTTAGTATGTACGTACTTTTGGTGGGAACGCATCACGATGAACAGGCGTCATATTGACATCACGCTTGCTCATTTGCTCCGTTTCCGGGTTGTAGATAGAGTGGCATAGCCAGTTTTCATCGTCACGATCTGGGAAGTCAAAGCGGGCGTGAGCACCGCGACTTTCTGTGCGATAGTTGGCCGCAACTGCTGTTGAGAATGCCGTTTCCATCAAGTTGTCTAGCTCTAGACACTCGATACGCTGAGTATTGAACTCAGTTGATTTGTCAGAAAGATGTGCATCTTTCAGGCGCTCACGAATCACTTTCAGCTCTTCCAGACCTGTCGCCATAGCGTCACCTTCACGGAATACCGAGAAGCTGTTCTGCATACAACGTTGTAGATCTTTACGAATCTGAACTGGATCCTCACCACCTTTGCTGTTTTCCCAGCGCATGTAGCGAGAAAGTGAGGCTTCAATGTCCGATGCTGATGCATCGCGAGCTTCCGCTTGTGCCGCCAAAGTTTCACCAAGGTGAAGACCCGTTGCACGACCGAATACCACGAGGTCAAGCAGTGAGTTACCACCTAGACGGTTTGCGCCATGTACTGATACAGACGCAATTTCACCACACGCGAATAGACCTTGAACTTCGACGTCTTTGCCATCGGCAGTTTGTTTGATCGCTTGACCAGAAACTTGCGTCGGTACACCACCCATCATGTAGTGACAAGTTGGGATAACTGGGATTGGCTCTTTTACTGGATCAACGTGAGCGAAGGTACGCGACAACTCACAGATACCTGGTAGACGCGATTCAAGCACATCTTTACCTAGGTGATCCAACTTGAGTTTAATGTGTGGACCCCAAGGACCATCGCAACCACGACCTTCACGGATTTCGATCATCATTGAACGTGCAACAACGTCGCGACCAGCCAAATCTTTCGCATTCGGCGCATAACGCTCCATGAAACGCTCGCCATCTTTGTTAAGAAGATAACCACCTTCACCACGACAGCCTTCCGTGACAAGAACACCAGCACCGGCAATACCCGTTGGGTGGAACTGCCACATTTCCATATCTTGCATTGGAACACCCGCACGCAGTGCCATACCAACGCCATCACCTGTATTGATGTGTGCATTGGTTGTCGAAGCGTAGATACGGCCAGCACCACCGGTTGCTAAAATGGTCGCCTTCGACTTGAAGTAGCAAATTTCACCCGTTTCCATGCATACCGCTGTACAACCCACAACCGCACCATCTTGGTTTTTCACCAGGTCAAGTGCATACCACTCAGAGAAGATCATGGTTTTGTGTTTTACGTTTTGCTGATACAGAGTGTGGAGCAGTGCGTGACCAGTACGGTCTGCCGCTGCAGCGGTACGCGCCGCTTGCTCGCCACCAAACTCTTTTGACTGACCACCAAATGGACGCTGGTAGATACTGCCGTTATCAAAACGAGAGAAAGGCAGGCCCATTTTTTCAAGCTCGATCACTGACTCAGGACCATTCTTACACATGTACTCAATGGCGTTTTGGTCACCAATGTAATCGGAACCTTTAACGGTGTCATACATATGCCACTGCCAATCGTCTTTGTGTGAGTTACCGAGAGCAACGGTAATACCACCTTGAGCCGATACAGTGTGTGAGCGTGTTGGAAATACTTTAGATAGCAATGCACAAGAAAGGCCTTGCTCAGAAATTTGTAGTGCAGCACGCATGCCTGCACCACCAGCGCCGATTACTACGGCATCAAATTCGCGAACTGGAATAGACACTTATGCACCCCACAATACAAACAGACCAGAGAAGAAATACCCGAACAGCAGTGCGATCACACCCAGTTGTAAACCGCCACGCAATTTGGCGCACTTGATGTAGTCAGTCAGCACTTGCCATAATCCAATCCAGGCATGAATCAGGACAGAAGCGAGAGCAAGCATGGTGAAGACTTTAGTAAAAGTGCCACCAAAAAACTGAGTCCAGGATGCATAGTTGATATCTGTGAACGCACAGAAGCTAACAAGATAAATGGTGTAAAGAGTCATGATGATGGCCGTTGCACGAATCAATAAGAAATCGTGCACACCGTTACGACCAACAGAGGAAACGTGTTTTACCATACCAAAATCCCCGCCAATAGTGATAAGACAGCGGTGGCAGCAAATGCAACTTTGGCACTCATTGCGCCAGACTCAAGCTCTTCAAAATGGCCTAAGTCCATCATCAGGTGACGAATACCACCAGCGATGTGGTATGCCAACGCAGTTAAAATGCCCCATAGAATAAACTTCACAAAGAAGCTATCGACGATGTCGCTTGCTTCCATAAAGCCTACTGGGGATGACAGAGAAATGGATAGTAACCAAAGCAAAATTCCCACCGCAACAAACGTAATCACACCTGACACACGGTGCAGGATGGACGCGATTGCTGTGATAGGAAAGCGAATGGTCTGTAAATCTAAATTAACAGGTCTTGACTTTCTTTCTTTCACGGGCTTGCTCACTCAGCTCCATTGAGCATTTATTGTTATGAACGAATTTTGGCTCCCAACCCCACAAAAGTTAACATTTAATTAACAACATTCCGGCAAATGATTCCATTAAATTGTAAAAAACTTGTTAACAAAAAAGCTAAAAGAAACACCTCACAATTGTTTCTAGCCCCGAATTTATAAGGAGTTAACCAAAAATTTCTGCGCCACTATACGGCTGGCAACATTCTAATACAATTGATGTAACAAATTATGCTACACAGAACAGATTTTTAACGATTTTAATGCAAAAAATAATAACAAGTGCACACAAAAAGGGAGAAGAATTGACTTTAATCTTTAACACCAGTACAAAAAAGGCATATAAACATCCTGGACGGATTAAATAATAAACAAAGGAGATTGTTATGGCGGATAAGAAAGCGACCCTTCATGTTGAAGGTAAAGCGCCGATCGAATTGCCAATTATGGAAGGTTCTTTAGGAACGCCCGTAATTGATGTTCGTAAGCTAGGAGCGAACGGCTACTTCACTTTCGACCCGGGTTTTCTTGCCACTGCATCTTGTGAATCGCAAATAACATACATCGACGGCGGAAAAGGCATCCTGCTTCACCGTGGATACCCTATTGATCAGCTTGCAAACAACGCTGATTATCTAGAGGTTTGTTATATTCTACTTTACGGTGAAGCCCCTACTCGTGAGCAATACGAGAAATTCAAAACAACTGTTACTCGCCACACTATGGTGCACGAACAAATTGCCAGCTTCTTCCATGGCTTCCGTCGTGATGCACACCCTATGGCAGTAATGTGTGGCGTTGTTGGCGCACTTGCTGCGTTTTACCATGATTCTTTAGACATCAACAACGACGTGCATCGTGAGATCACTGCGTATCGTCTGTTGTCTAAAATGCCAACGCTTGCGTCTATGTGTTACAAGTACTCAACAGGCCAACCGTTCATCTACCCTCGCAATGATTTGAGCTACGCAGAAAACTTCCTACACATGATGTTTGCTACACCATGTGAAGAATATGAAGTGAACCCTGTCGTTGCACGTGCGATGGACAAGATCTTTACTCTACATGCCGACCACGAACAGAATGCGTCAACGTCAACGGTACGTTTGGCGGGTTCTTCTGGTGCAAACCCGTTTGCTTGTATTGCGGCAGGTATTGCATCGCTTTGGGGTCCAGCTCATGGCGGTGCAAATGAAGCGTGTCTGAAGATGTTGGAAGAGATTGGTTCAGTCGACAACATTCCTGAGTACGTGGATCGAGCGAAAGACAAAGATGACCCATTCCGTTTGATGGGCTTTGGTCACCGTGTTTACAAGAACTACGATCCACGCGCAACCGTTATGCGTGAAACCTGTCACGAAGTGCTTAAAGAGCTCAACATTCAAGATCCACTGCTTGATGTTGCAATGGAACTTGAGCGCATTGCTCTTTCAGACGAGTACTTTGTCTCGAAGAAACTGTACCCGAACGTTGATTTCTACTCAGGCATCATTCTGAAAGCGATTGGCATTCCAGTCTCAATGTTTACCGTTATCTTCGCAATTTCACGCACCATCGGTTGGATTGCTCACTGGAACGAAATGCACAGTGATCCACTGAACCGTATCGGTCGCCCTCGTCAGTTATACACAGGGGAAGTTCAACGCGATTTCCAACCTATGCACGAACGCGAGTAATACGCACAGTGTTAAAATTGAAAAGGGTTGAGACATGGTCTCAACCCTTTTTGTTTTGCGACTTTATGATATTTCGCCTATACCGGATTATCGATATCAATAAATTCAACATCCAATTGGTGTTGTTGTACCAACCATTCTCCAAGCGCCTTAATTCCGTACCGCTCAGTAGCATGATGGCCAGCGGCATAGTAATGGATATCTAACTCTCGGGCACTGTAAGTGGTTCGCTCAGAAATTTCGCCAGAGATAAAAGCATCTAGGCCATGTTGTGCAGCAAGCTCAATGTAATCTTGTCCACCACCAGTACACCAACCTACCGTTTCAATCATTTTATGGCGATTTTCTGGGGCAATGTGCAAAGGTTCGCGGTGAAGCGCAGATGCCAGTTTTTGGGCAAATTCAGCCCCTGTAAGCGGCTGTTTGAGGCGCCCAAACATGGCCACGGATTGAGGATGCCCTTCTAAACCACCCTCAACCTTTATCTCAAGCAAACGTGCCAGCTCAGCGTTGTTACCGAGCTCTGGGTGAATATCGAGAGGCAAGTGATAAGCAAATAAGTTGAGATCATTTTTGATCAGAGTGCGGACGCGTTTTCCTTTCATTCCACGGATAGGCTCAGCTTCACCTTTCCAAAAATAGCCATGGTGCACAAGCAGTGCATCAGCATTGAGTTCAACCGCTTTATCGATTAACGCTTGAGAAGCGGTCACTCCGGTGATGATTTTTTTTATCGTCTCACTGCCTTCGATTTGCAGGCCGTTTGGGCAGTAATCCTTAATCAACTGGGGGGTCAGTTTCTCATTTAAGATTTTTTCTAATTCGAGGTTGTTCATCTTAGATTCCAGACTAAAGTTACCCGCAAAGTGTATACTCAAGCTTGTCAGCAATACAATATCGGATCCAACCTCGAGCACAATGATGGAATCACAACAGCGCTTTCTACACTGGATATTACATTCTCCCTCTCTGTTTGAACTGAAACCACCTTTTGCTCAGTTACAGTCACTCGATGCCTCTGTGCCATCAACCTTACCTCCCTATCAAGGCAACAAGAGATTGGGCTTCTTATATCAACACCTATGCAGCACTCTATTTCAAAACACCAAGACGATTGATTTGGTTGAAGAAGAACTGCAGCTAAAAGATCACCAGCGCACACTCGGCGCCATCGACTTTATGTTGCGCAATACTGCTGACTCGAACTACCAGCATTGGGAGGTGGCGATCAAGTTCTACTTGTTGCACGATGGTTTGTGGTATGGCCCGAATGCGAAAGATCGCCTCGACAAAAAGTTAAACCATATGCTCAACCACCAATTGAAGATGAGCTCAAACGAGGCATTCTTAGCATCGCATCCCCAATACCGCAATTGCAGCGAACACCTTCTCATGCAAGGGCGGCTCTACATTAATCCCTTTTTAGATCAAGTCATCCCTCAAAAGTGCTTGGGGTATTCCCTCAACGCGCAGGTAATCAAAGGATATTGGTGTTTTGCCCATCAATGGTCTCAAATACCTGAACCGCTCTATGCGTTGGATAAACACCATTGGGCCGTGGGAACCAGCGAGTTTGACACGCCAGTCCAGGAACCACAGGATAGGTTTGTTCACGCACAAAGTAAAAGTGGCCAATTCTGGTTTATCGTGCCGGATAATTGGCCACACAATGGAATGTAAAAAAGGGAAGCATCGCTTCCCTTCGTACTGTGCCATTATTTCGCGACGTTGCCAGCCACATTTAATGCATCCCATGTGCGTGCAAATGGCGGTGCGTAGCAAAAGTCCATGTAACCTAGCTGTTGTGTGGTCATTTTGGCCGTAATCGCAACCGCTAGCGCGTTGATTCGACCCACTGCACCTTTTTTACCAACAATCTCACCGCCAAGTAGAACCTTAGTCTCTGGGTGGTAAACCAGCTTCACTTTGATGTCTTCTTGGCCTGGGTAGTAATCGGTTTGGTTCTTATCTGAAATAGTGGAAACCCTCACATCTAAGCCATGCTCTTTCGCGAGCAGTTCAGATACGCCAGTGCATGCTAGTTCGTAGTCCAACACTTTTAAGCAAGATGAGCCTAGGAAACCATTCATGTAAGTGTCTTTGCCAGCAAGCTTATCCGCCATCATGCGCGCTTGTTTGTTGGCTGTCGTCGCCAGTGGAACATACACTGATTTGCCTAGCGCCATGTGGTGAACCACGGCACAGTCGCCAACAGCGTAAATGTGTGCATCTTCAGTTGCGCCAAACTCATCCACTAGCAATGCGCCGTTCGCTGCTTTTGGTAACTCGAATGCTTCTGTATTTGGTTTAAAACCAAGTGACATGATCACAACGTCTGCTTCTACATTGCCGTTGTCGGTTTCTACGATGTAACCGCCCTGCTCCGCGTCGCGAATGGCTGATACGCTGCAACTGGTTTTAAGCTCTGCTCCCGATTCGCGAATCGCGCCTTCCACAACTTCGATCATTTCAGCGCTGAATTGACGACTCATGACATGTTGCTCGCGTTCAATGATGGTGACATGCTTACCGAGCAAGTGAGCGGCATCAAACACTTCAAGGCCAATAAAACCACCGCCAATCACGCAAACACGTTGTTTGTTGCTGTCCTTAAGCGCTTGTTTTACCGCCAAGCCATCTTCCATGCTGGTTAGTGTGTATACGTGCTCTGAGTTGAACTCACCAAACGAAGGGACGATAGGGCGAGCACCAGTGGCAATCACCATCATATCGTAATCTAAAGTGGTTTCTTCACCTTGATGACGAATCGTGATCCGCTTTTCAATGCGATCTAATGCCACCATTTCGGTTTCAATGCGCACATCCAAACCAGATTTAATCGCTTGTTCTGGCGTACGCGAAATCATACGCTCGGTGTCATCAAACATGCCACCAGCAAAGTAAGGTAAGCCACACGCACCAAATGAGATGTAATCTCGCTTCTCCAGCACAATCACTTCATCCGATGGCTGATTACGCTTGTACTTTGCGGCAAAACTCATCCCAGCGGCGCTACCGCCTACGACAACAACTTTCATATTTACTACCTAAATAAACTGAACTTAGGAAAACCGAAGAGCACCCTTCATGGGTGCTCTCCATTTCATTTACACATTACACTGCCGCTTCTTTGGTCGCGGCTGCGCCATTCTCTGCGTTGTATTGCTCAAGATTTAACGAGCCATTTTTCTTCGCGGTAAGCACACCAGAGAGCATTGAGCCAGAGATGTTAAGCGCAGTACGAGCCATATCGATTAATGCTTCGATCGAAACTAGAATCGCTACTACCGTGATATCAAGGCCCATAATGGTTAGTACCGCCACTGCAGCGAACGTTGCACCGCCACCCACACCGGCAATGCCGAATGACGCAATCGCGATAACGGCGATCAGCTGTAGTACAAAACTTAAATCAACTGGAATGCCCATCACTTGAGACGCCATGATTGCAAGCATTGCAGGGTAGATACCCGCACACCCATTCTGGCCGATACTGGTACCAAATGTTGCTGACATATTCGCCGTTTCTTCATCCACGCCCAAACGCTGAGTTTGCGTTTCTACGTTGAGTGGAATAGCTGCCATACTTGAACGAGATCCAAAACCAAAGACGAGTACAGGCCAAGTCTTCTTCATGAACTTCGCAGGCGATAGGCCAAACATAGACACCATCACGAAGTGGATCGCAAACATCACTCCAATGGCCACATAGCTTGCGAGTAGGAAGCGCCCCATTTCCGCCAGCGCGAACAAATCGTTGGTCATCATAAACGTGGTCATCAGAGCGAACACACCGTAAGGCGTCAGCTTGAGAATCTCACGTACCATTGAAAGCACCACTTCTTTGGCAGCATTGATGAAATCAACGAAGTTTTGCACTTTCTCCGGCTTACGGTTTTTCACTTGCAGGATACAGTAGCCAAGGAACATACCGAACAGTACCGTCGATAGTGTTGAAGTGCGCTGAGAGCCCGTTAGCATGTCGAAAATATTGGTTGGGATAATGGATAACGCCATGCCAGATAGGCCACTGCTTGCCATCGCACTCTGGGTTGCAACCAAAGCATTACCGCGCGCTTCAATGGCGCTGTTGGTACCAATTGAACTCACGAGTGCATTGGCATCGATACCGAATAGGTAAATACTTGCGATGCCCACAGCGGCGGAGATAGCACAAGTGAAAAGTAGGATACCGATGATTTTGGGCGCGATACGAGATAGTGCGCCACCGCCCTCTACGTTCATGATTGACGAAATCATGGCCACGAAGACCAGTGGAATCACGATCATTTGTAGAAGCTTTATGTAGCCTTTACCGAACACAGAAATCAGTTCAGCAAAGCCTGCCGTTGCAACGTTGCCAACACCGAATACGAGTTGAATCGCACCGCCGAATAACAGACCAGCAGCAAGCGCACTCAGTACGCGGAAGTTAAAGCTTTTCTTTTGTTTTTTAAAGTTCGCAAGTAACGCATAGAACCCGAAGAACAATACGCTTAATGCGATGAATGATAAGCTCATGAGAGTCTCCTATTGATGCTCATGGTTTCCGGATGGCCGTTACTTTTTGTAGGCAATGGCTTCAATTTCAACTAAAGCGTCTTTTGGCAGTCGTGCCGCTTCGACGCACGAGCGCGCTGGTGCATTCTCAGTACCAAACACCTCGGTGTACACCTCATTAAATGCAGCGAAGTTTTCCATATCGGAAAGAAAACAAGTGGTTTTCAGTACGCTATCGAGCCCTGCACCACTGGCTTCCAATACCGCTTTCAGGTTATCCAGAGACTGTTTTGCTTGTTCCTTAATCCCACCTTCAACAAATTGCATTGTTTCTGGTACTAATGGAAGCTGGCCTGAGGTGTAAACCAAATCTCCATAAATAGTTCCTTGCGAATATGGGCCAATGGCCGCTGGTGCCGCTGATGTAGATATAATTTCTTTCACGTTAAACTCCTTAATTAACGAACTACTCTGATTTGAATTCTCGAATAAATTTATAAATAGCTTGGCGACTAATCCCCAAGCTTTCTGATATCTGTGTCGTCGTCTCTTTTAGTTCAAAAATACCATTTTCAAAAAGATGACGAACAATGGCTTTATTACGACCTTTTGCCGTAACGGATGTGTTGCTCTCGATTTCACTTATTGCTGACGCGAGTGCTTGTTGAATAACGTCATTCGCGTTATTACTGAAATTTTCATGAACCAACGAATTAGCCGACGTACATTGAGGAAGTAAGGTTTTGATGATCTCAGGAAACGGAAAAGAAAGATTCATATTGATACATAACATACCAATAGGTTTTTTATTTGGCCCATCAAGCACACATGTTGTCGATTTTAGTAACGAACCGTCCGCCGAGTTGGTGAAATAACTCTTTGGTGACACTTCTCCCGTTTTTTCAAAACGACTCCACATACGAAGCCCAAGGTCGGTAATTGGTGAACCGATTTTTCGTCCTGTATGATGACCATTGACGATTTTAACCACAGAGTTTTCAAGACTTTCAAAAGAATGAATAACCACTTCACAGTGAGGACCGATGAGATCTGCAATCGTATCAGCAAGGCGGTAGTAGCTTTTCAGCGCTTCTCTGTCTTCGTTAGTAAATCGTACTTGTTTTACACTCATCATCGTCAGTTTACATATTTAAACTCAATGACAAAAAAATACTCCTTTAGAGTTACTCCAACAAGTATGAGTAGACATTTTTAAACTTAAGTTGGACAAATTAAAAGCGATCTGAATCAAATTTAATCTGAATTAACGTGGATTATTCTCGAGCAAAATCACCAATTACAACCAATAGTCGTTTAATTTTTTAAACTTAATCATGGTTTAAAAATTTTAATCGAAACAGAGCAGAGTTTCATTATTTAATGATCTAACTCAATTTCGACAAAATCATTAAAATAAACAGCGAGAATAAATAAAACAAATGCATTCGCTATATGAATTTAATTTTATTCCGACAATAAAAAATCCCAAACGCTGTGTTTGGGATTTTAATTATCATTAGAAATCGATTATCAGCAGTAAAGAATTATAGACCTGCTTCGGCGAAGACTTGATTGACAATCTCTTGCGCTTCCAACTCGATTTGTTTGAGGTGTTCTGCGCCTTTGAAGCTCTCACAATAGATCTTGTAGATATCTTCAGTACCCGATGGACGCGCAGCAAACCAACCGTTCGCTGTTGTCACTTTTAGACCACCAATCGCTGCGCCATTACCAGGCGCATGGGTCAGTCTCGCGGTAATCTCATCACCAGCCAAGGTTTCTGCCTTAACCATTTCAGCAGAGAGCTTCTTCAGTACCTCTTTCTGAGGACCATTGGCAACCGCTTGGATTCGGCTGTACTGAGACTCACCATGTTTAGCCGCCAGCTCGTCGTAATATTGCTGCGGGTTTTTACCGGTCACTGCGGTGATTTCCGCAGCCAGTAAACAAAGAATGATGCCATCTTTGTCTGTCGACCATGGTGTACCATCTTGGCGCAAGAATGAGGCTCCAGCACTCTCTTCACCACCAAAGCCAAACTTACCGTTGTACAACCCATCCACAAACCATTTGAAGCCAACCGGTACTTCACATAGCTCACGACCAAGATCGGCTACCACTCGGTCAATCATGGCGCTAGAAACTAGGGTTTTACCCACAGCCACATCCGCAGCCCAACCTTGACGATGACGGTATAGGTAATCAATGCAAACAGCTAAAAAGTGGTTCGGATTCATCAAGCCTTTTGGCGTGACAATACCATGGCGATCGTAATCTGGGTCATTACCAAACGCGAGATCATACTGATCTTTTAGCGCCAGCAATCCTGCCATTGCATAGGGAGAAGAACAGTCCATACGAACCACACCATCTTTATCCAATGACATAAACTGGAAAGAAGGGTCAATGGCTTCACTCACTAAAGTAAGATCTAAATTGTATGCTTTACCAATCTGACGCCAATAATCAATGCCACTGCCGCCGAGAGGATCGACACCCAGTTTCAGGCCTGCTTTTTGGATGGCAGCCATATCGATCACATTCACCAAATCATCAACATAAGGTTTGACCAGATCTTGCTCTACAAATAGCGATGACGCTTTCGCTTGCGCCAACGGCATACGCTTAACACCTTGCAACCCCTCTGCGATGAGTACGTTTGCACGATTCTCAATTCGCTGAGTTAGCTCACCTTCAGCGGGGCCACCATGAGTCGGGTTGTATTTGATACCGCCATCTTGTGGTGGGTTATGAGACGGAGTGATCACAATACCGTCTGCTTTTTCTTCGTGTTGTAAGTTGTATGTCAGGATCGCATGGGAAATACCCGGAGTTGGGGTATAGCCATTTTGTTCTTGTACAATCACCGTCACACCATTGGCAATCAGCACTTCAACAACGGTAGAAAACGCTGGCTCAGACAACGCATGCGTATCCTTACCCACAAAAAGAGGACCCGTTGTACCTTGCTCCGCACGTACTTCAGCCACCGCTTGAGCAATCGCTAAAATATGATGTTCGTTAAAAGTGGATTTATCCGCACAACCGCGATGCCCTGACGTACCAAACTCTACTTTGTGTGCTGAGTTTGTCGGATCGGGTTGAAGGAGGAAATAATTAGCAACGAGTGCTGGGATATTGTGAAGATCTTCTTGCAGAGCTTTCTGCCCTGCACGAGGGTGCATAGCCATTAATGACATCCTTTCTTAAAATATACTCAAACAAAAAAGCCTCATAATATCGGCATAATCTTGCGCATTATGAGGCTTCTATCAGGTTTCTTAAATTGAACCTGTTACTTTTTCAATTAAATCAGGCTGGAATTCCATATGTACCATCACTTGCTCGACCATTTGCCTCTTACGGCTAGTGTTGTTATTGGTGATGACCCAAAAACCCGTGCCTGGAATGGATTTTGGTTTCGTCGTATTGCCATTTTCTAGCAATGTCGCCTCATTGTCAGCGAAATAAACACGCTTACGACCTTTCACTTTTGTCGCTTGAGTAAACGACTCAGGGTTGATGCGATGTAGCGTGCTCAGCACAAGCATAAATCGATCGATGGCTTTCTTTAATGAGGCAAACTCATCAGAAATTAATAGTGAGCGCATCTCTTTTACGCCATCAAGTTGAGTGTCTTTGCCTGCATCTTTGCTTACTACGATGCCTTTCGGTTCTATCGTAATAGGGGCAACAGTCTGACGTCCATCCACATTCAATAGGCGGCGCAAAATATCCGATGCACTTTCGCCAATATGCTGGGTTTGACTAGCAATGTAACGGTATAGATCCTCATCAACCTCAATTGTTTTCATTCGCTTTTCACAATCTCAATGTTTAAACTCTGGGGGATTATAACGAGATCCTCGCGGATACTCCACGTTAAACCCATCACGAACAAGATAAAATGTCAGCATTGCTCAATTACAAACTCGAAGGTGACGGTCAAGCCATTGTTTTGCTACACGGCTTGTTCGGCAGTTTAAGTAACTTAGGTCTACTCGCACGAGATCTCTCACAAGATCATCGTGTCATCAGCTTAGACCTCCGTAACCATGGCTTATCTTTTAAGTCTCAACAACACGATTACAAGCTCATGGCTCAAGATGTTATCGACACGCTAAGCACATTAGGTATCGATAAAGCGATTGTCATCGGCCATTCAATGGGTGGAAAAGTCGCGATGAAAATGGCCAATCTCGCGCCTAATCTCGTCACTCAGTTGATCGTGTTAGACATGGCCCCCGTCGCGTACCAACAAAGGCGTCATGATAATGTTTTTAACGGACTGCACGCGGTGATGGAACAGAAGCCAACATCACGCCTTGAGGCGTTGCAATTACTCGCGCACCACATTGAACTCGATGGCGTACGACAGTTTCTTGCCAAGTCGTTGCACAAAGAAGGCAATCATTTGGCATGGCGATTCAATGTCGACGCCCTGATCGCTAACTACGATTCAATATTAGGTTGGATACCGATAGAGCAGACCAACATTCCCACCTTGTTTGTCAAAGGAGGCGATTCTGACTATTTGACGACAGAGCATCAAAGCTTGGTTCAGCAGCAGTTTAGTCGAGTAAAAGCGCACGTTATCGCTGGTACTGGGCATTGGCTACACGCTGAAAAACCAGCAGAAGTTCTTCGTGCGATCAGAAAATTCATTTCTAGTTAACAAATACGAAAAATCGCCAAGTTTTATTGGGATATCCCCACTTTGTGTGCATTAACTTTATGGCGTAAGAGTGATATAGTGCGCGCAAGCTAAATTGGCATGAAAGGAACACTATGCTCTACGACTACATGAACATGCTGGAATCGATTGGACTCGATCTTCTTTTTGCGTCTATCTTCTTTCTTATTGGTATGGCGATAAAAGACGTATTAAACCAGGGAAATGTTCCGGTATTTGGTCGTCGTATTGTGTGGCTAGTGCTCTTCCTTGGCTGTGCCGGTTTTATCGCAAAAGGTATTATTCAGCTTAGCTGGGAAGGCACAGGGCTGGGTTAAACCACAGCATCCGTGCCAACAACAGACATTATTAAAGGTATAAACTCTATGGCAAGTGTAGGTATCTTCTTCGGCAGCGACACAGGCAACACCGAAGCCGTTGCTAAGATGATTCAAAAGCAACTAGGTAAAAAACTCGTTCACGTACAAGACATCGCAAAAAGTAGTAAAGAAGATATCGACAACTTCGACCTGCTGCTTTTAGGCATCCCAACTTGGTACTACGGTGAAGCTCAGTGTGATTGGGATGACTTTTTCCCAGAGTTAGAGAAAATCGATTTCTCGACTAAACTAGTGGCCATTTTTGGTTGTGGCGACCAAGAGGACTACGCAGAATATTTCTGTGACGCAATGGGCACAGTTCGCGATATCGTAGAAGCAAAAGGTGGCACCATCCTAGGTCACACTTCAACTGAGAGCTATGAGTTCGAAGCGTCAAAAGCCTTAGTTGCTGGTGATGACAGCCTATTCGTCGGTTTATGCATTGATGAAGATCGCCAACCAGAACTCACTGAAGAGCGTGTGAAAAACTGGGTTGAACAAATCTACGAAGAAATGTGCCTAGCAGAGCTTGAAGACTAATGATGAAAACCTCCTTCGGGAGGTTTTTTTAGTTTGTCACGATGACTTCTTCTCGATATTGCGGTTTTTTGCGTACATACAACTTACGCTGAACTTCCGAAACCACATTCCCTTGTGCATCTTTGACATGGATGACAAACTCAGGAAAGCACTTCTCCCCTCTCTTTGTCACGGAGTAAATCTCATCTAACACCGATTGGCAGATCTCAAACTTAGCAAAGAGATCACTTTTTCCAGGTTGAATAAAGTTAATGCTGGCTTCCTTGTCCCAGACATAGTACTCCTCCCCCAAGATCCCCATCAGCATTAATGAATAAACTGGATCCGTTAAAGAGAAAATACTCCCGCCATACTGAGTACGATTGGCGTTTTTGTTCCACCAGCGCAATTTCAGTCTCATTTCAACCGTACGGAAATCATCACTTATACGTAAAATGCGAATTCCCGCCCCCCAAAATGGAGGCCAAATGTTTAAAGCGAACTTAACCATTCCCGGTTTGTAGATCTTCGCGAGTTGCTTGTTCATGCCTTCCTAGCTCTCTTTGCAAATTGTTATTAAATTGTAACTGGTCAGATGAGCAATATAAGCGACCTAACGCGAATTTACAAAAAGAATATAGTAACCCTTTGAAGTTCGTGGTTTATTGTTATCTCTGGTTAACCTATAATGTTCAGAATATTGAATTCTGTTAATCGCGGCAGATCATCAACGGGAAAGTATATGTCAGACAATAACCAAGCGCTAAAGGATGCTGGTCTTAAAGTTACCCTTCCAAGGCTGAAAATTTTAGAAGTACTACAGCAACCGGATTGCCAACACATCAGTGCTGAAGACCTTTATAAGAAGCTGATTGATCTTGGCGAAGAGATTGGCCTTGCGACAGTATATCGAGTGTTGAACCAGTTTGATGATGCCGGTATTGTTACTCGCCACCACTTTGAAGGCGGTAAATCGGTATTTGAACTTTCAACTCAACATCACCATGATCACCTAGTTTGTCTCGACTGCGGTGAAGTTATTGAGTTTTCGGATGACATTATTGAAGAGCGCCAAAAAGAAATCGCCGCCGCTTATAATGTTCAACTGACAAACCACAGCCTCTACCTTTACGGCAAGTGTGGCGATGGCTCATGCAAAGGTAATCCAGACGCGCATAAACGTAAGAGCTGATATCGACGCTCGATAGTTTTTAAAGGCCAGCATATTGCTGGCTTTTTGTTGCGCCAATAAAAAAACCCAACTCAATGAGTTGGGTTTTTTCTTAGCTTAATAGCGCTTATTTCGCTTCAATCTTCGCCCAAGTATCACGTAGACCTACAGTGCGGTTGAAAACCAAATGCTCTTTAGAGGAGTCTTTAGAATCCGCACAGAAGTAACCCATACGCTCAAACTGATAGCCTTTTTCAGCTTCTGCTTCCACTAAGCTTGGCTCAACAAAGCCATTCATCACCGTCAAAGATTCCGGATTGATGGTTGAAGCAAAGTCATCTGCCGCTGCTGGATTTGGTACCGTGAACAGACGATCGTATAGACGAATTTCAGCAGGAACACCTTTATCCGCCGATACCCAATGAATCACACCACGTACTTTACGGCCATCCGCAGGGTTAACACCCAAAGTCTCTGAATCGTAAGTACAGAAGATGGTCGTGATATTACCTTCGTCGTCTTTCTCAACACGCTCAGCTTTAATCACATACGCGCCACGCAGACGCACTTCGCTGCCAAGAACCAAGCGTTTGTACTTCTTGTTTGCTTCTTCGCGGAAATCTTCACGCTCGATCCAGATTTCACGGCTAAACGGCACTTCACGCTCACCCATTTCTGGTTTATTTGGATGGTTAGCAACCGTCAGATTTTCTAGTTCGCCTGCCGGGAAGTTTTCAATCACTAGCTTAACCGGATCCAACACCGCCATCGCGCGAGGGGCATTTTCATTCAAATCATCACGGATGCAAGATTCCAATGAACTAAACTCGATCATGTTTTCTTGCTTCGTCACACCGATACGCTTACAAAACTCGCGAATTGATGCTGGTGTAAAACCGCGACGGCGTAAACCAGAGATAGTCGGCATACGTGGGTCATCCCAACCATTAACCAACTTCTCAGTCACCAACTGGTTGAGCTTACGCTTAGACATCACCGTGTATTCAAGGTTCAGACGGCTAAACTCGTATTGATGAGGACGACAATCAATAGTGATGTTGTCGAGAACCCAATCGTACAAGCGACGGTTGTCCATAAACTCAAGAGTACAAATTGAGTGCGTAATGCCTTCTAACGCATCTGAAATACAGTGCGTAAAGTCGTACATTGGGTAAATGCACCATTTGTCACCAGTCTGGTGGTGAGACGCAAAACGCACGCGGTAAAGAACAGGATCGCGCATAACAATGAACGACGACGCCATGTCAATCTTCGCACGAAGACACGCTTTACCTTCTTCAAAACCGCCATCGCGCATTTTTTCAAACAGCGCAAGGTTTTCTTCCGCAGAACGATCGCGATAAGGGCTAGGCTTACCTGGCGCAGTCAACGTACCACGGTACTCACGGATCTGCTCTGGACTTAGCTCATCAACGTACGCTAAGCCTTTGTTAATCAGTTCCACTGCATACTCGTAAAGCTTGTCGAAATAGTTCGATGAGTAACAGATCTCATCATCCCATTCAAAGCCTAACCAGCTCACATCATTTTTGATCGACTCAACGTATTCGATGTCTTCTTTCTCAGGGTTGGTATCGTCGAAACGAAGATTACACTTACCCTGATAGTCCTGAGCAATACCAAAGTTCAAACAGATCGATTTTGCATGGCCGATGTGTAGGTAGCCGTTTGGCTCCGGTGGGAATCGTGTATGCACACTCGTGTGTTTGCCATCCGCCAGATCTTTATCAATGATCTGACGAATAAAGTTTGATGGACGAGCATCAGCTTCACTCATCTAAAGCACCTCAAGTTTGTTTTAGTATTGTTCAGAGAAAACTTAGCTCTGAAACGTCAACGCGACTTCAGAGCAAACTGTCGTTAATGATCCACAATTCTGTACCATTAGACAATAAGATCTCGCGTTTAAATGGGATTATTTGTCTGAAAAGACCAAGATAGAGTGCCAAAACAGAAAAAGCCTCCCGAAGGAGGCTTTCATATCATTCAGAGTGATGGCTATTAAGGCAGTTTCACTTCTGATAGGTCTTCGTTGACACCAATTGCTTTCATTTCACCAGCAACGATTTCAGCTAGAGGACCAAGGATAACTTGTAGGTTGTTTTCGCCAAGCTTAACCACACCTTTAGCACCCAGTTTCTTAAGTACTGCTTCGTCAGCAACAGAGCGGTCTTTAAGCGTTAGACGTAGGCGAGTTATACATGCATCGATTGATGTAAGATTCTCATGACCGCCTAGTGCTTTTAGGTATTGACGAGCTAGATCACCACTCTTTGCATCACCAGAAGGCGCAGTTGTTTCAGAATCATCATCTTCACGACCTGGCGATTTCAGGTTGAATGCGCGGATTGCGAAGAAGAAAGTGAAGAAGTATAGAGCACCGAAAGCTAGACCGATTAGTAGCAGTACGAATGGCTTAGTTGCTAGACCCCAGTTCAATAGGAAGTCGATTAGACCTGCTGAGAAACCAAAGCCATGTAGTGTGCCGAACATGTTTGCTACAACTAGTGCTAGACCAGTGAACACAGCGTGTAGAGCGTATAGTGCTGGAGCTAGGAACACGAACATGAATTCTAGTGGCTCTGTGATACCGGTTAGGAATGAACAGAACGCTACAGAGAACAGTGCACCACCAACTTGGCTACGTTTTTCTGCTGGAGCTGCTAGGTACATCGCTAGAGCAGCACCAGGTAGACCAAACATCATCACAGGGAAGAAGCCGTTCATGAATACGCCAGCGCCTTTGTCACCACCGAAGAAGCGGTGTAGGTCACCAGATTTCACTGTTTCAGTTACTTCTTTCACTGTTGCTGTGATTTCAGGAGTTACAGCGTTAGCAAACTCAAATGTGTGAGTTTGACCAGCAACAAGAGTTTTCGCTAGTGCTGGGTCTACACAAAGCTGTTGTAGAGCCGGTAGAGCTTGACCAGCTGATTGAGCACCTGTTACTAGGATCTCTTGACACGTACCCATACCAAACCAGAAGTATGAGTTAAGAACGTGGTGAAGACCAACAGGAATTAGTGCACGGTTTAGAGTACCGTAAACGAATTGACCTACAGCACCAGAAGTCGATACAGCGTGTGCTAGAGCATCAAGACCGCCTTGGATTGAAGGCCAAACCACACCAGCAACTGCACCAGCAACCAGTGAGAATAGACCTGCCATAATAGGCACTAGACGTTTGCCAGAGAAGAATGCCAACCACTCAGGAAGACGTGTAGCATGGAAAGCGTTGTATGAGTGACCAGCAATGATACCACCGATGATACCGCCGAAGAACGACATGTTGATAGAAGCATCAATTGTTGTTGCCGTTGCAGTTAGTACAAAGTACGCCACTGCACCTGCTAGACCTGCAGCACCTTGACCGTCTTTAGAAAGACCAATCGCAATACCAAGACCGAAAAGAAGAGGAAGTTGACCAAAGATAGCACCACCAGCTTGCGCCATGAATGGGATATCCAACAGGTCACCTTGACCCAAACGTAGTAAGAGCGCCGCAACTGGTAGCGTTGCGATAGGAAGCATAAGTGCTTTACCTAACTTTTGCGCGTATCCAAGAATATTCACCTTAAGTTCCCCCTATAGGATTTTCATTTTTCGGAAGACTTTTTTTAGTCGTCCAATTTAGTCTTTTCCAGTTTATGACATTAATTTTGCTCCGCAAATTAAAAGCTCTTTGTTTGTGATCATAATCACCAGATTTTGCCCTTCCCAAAGGTTTTTGCTAGCGAGATCATAAAACTTATTTTATCATTCAAAAAAATGGTGAATTGGCGATAAAATTCTCAGACTTTTAGTGATAAATGAATAACGTTTTTTGCCCTTGTTGATTGAAGTAAAACGCTAAAAGGGCTTTTAAGATCACTTAATTAACTATAAAAACAAATAATTTTCAGCATCTTACGTTGCTTAGAGTTTATCTTGCCAATGCTTGCTGTACCGCCTTTACGGTCTAATTCAGCGACACAAACTAAGTATCCAATATTTTGGATGAATTGCTGTCTAAGGATCCGTAAATGAAACGAATTTAAATCTCATTTGATAAGGATTAGCTGAACATGTACGCGCTAACTAACTGTAAAATTTATACAGGAAGTGATGTTCTTTCTGAACACGCTCTCATCATCGAAAATGATTTGATCACATCGATTGTACCTGCAGCGGATCTACCTTCAGGAATCGAAGTAAAAGATCTTGCAGGCGCTAACGTTAGCCCTGGTTTTATCGACCTACAGTTGAATGGCTGTGGTGGCGTGATGCTGAACGACGAAATCACTGCAGAAACGATGCAAATTATGCATGAAGCCAACTTGAAATCAGGCTGTACAAGCTTTCTGCCAACTCTGATCACTTCTTCTGATGCCGACATGCGTGCCGCAATCACGGCAGCACGCGAGTACCATGCTAAGTACAAAAACCAATCACTTGGCTTGCATCTCGAAGGTCCCTATCTGAATGTGATGAAAAAAGGCATTCACAGTGTCGACTATATCCGTCCTTCTGACACCAGCATGGTTGACTTTATCTGCGAAAACGCGGACGTCGTAGCCAAAGTGACACTGGCTCCAGAGTTGAACGCTCCTGAACATATTGAAAAGCTGCGTAATGCGGGCATCGTTGTGTCTATCGGCCACACGAACGCGACTTACGCAGAGGCAAGAAAAGGCTTTGAAGCGGGCATCACCTTTGCCACTCACCTTTTCAATGCGATGACACCAATGGTTGGTCGCGAGCCAGGTGTCGTGGGTGCAATTTATGACACTCCTGATGTTTATGCTGGGATCATTGCTGATGGTTTCCATGTTGATTATGCAAACATCAGAATTGCGCACAAGATCAAAGGCGAGAAGCTAGTATTAGTGACCGATGCCACAGCTCCTGCAGGCGCTAACATGGATTACTTTATTTTTGTTGGTAAGAAAGTATATTACCGTGATGGCAAATGTGTTGATGAGAATGGCACATTGGGCGGTTCAGCGTTGACGATGATCGAAGCGGTCGAAAATACGGTTGAACATGTCGGAATCGCTTTAGACGAAGCTCTGCGTATGGCAACACTCTACCCTGCTAAAGCAATTGGTGTGGATGGTTACCTAGGCCGAATTAAGAAAGGTTACATCGCTAACCTGACCATTTTCGATCGAGACTTCAATGTTAAAGCGACGGTTGTTAACGGACAATACGAGCAAAATTAAGAATGAATGGCGGACAGATAGGCAACGTAGACTTAGTAAAGCAACTGAACAGCGCAGCTGTATACAGATTGATTGATCAACAAGGACCTATCTCCCGCATACAAGTGGCAGATGTCAGTCAACTGGCACCTGCCAGTGTCACAAAAATCACCCGCCAACTCCTTGAACGGGGATTGATCAAAGAGGTTGCACAACAAGCTTCCACAGGCGGTCGCCGTGCAATCTCGTTAACAACAGAGGTCAAACCCTTCCACTCTGTTGCTGTGCGTCTTGGTCGCGACTACGTGCAATTTTGCCTCTACGATTTAGGTGGAACGGCGTTAGCACAAGATCAGCACGATTTTCGTTACACCAACCAATCCGATCTGCAGCAAGGTCTGACTGCTTTGCTGAAAGACTTTATTAGTCGCAGCCAAGATAAAATTGATCAACTTATCGCTATCGGCATTACGCTCCCAGGCCTTGTTAACCCGACAACTGGTGTGGTCGAGTACATGCCTAACACGGATATCGATAAACTCGCTTTAGGCGAAATCATTCGTGAAAAATTTGGTATTGAATGTTTCGTTGGTAACGACGTGCGTGGCATGGCGTTAGCTGAACACTATTTTGGAGCAAGTCAAGATTGCCAAGACTCGATTCTCGTCAGTGTTCACCGCGGTACCGGTGCCGGCATCATCGTCAATGGTCAAGTATTCCTTGGCTTCAACCGCAACGTTGGTGAGATTGGCCACATTCAAATCGATCCTCTTGGTGAACAATGCCAATGTGGTAATTTCGGCTGCCTTGAAACCGTAGCAGCAAACCCAGCAATTATTCAGCGTGTGAAAAAACTGATCGCGCAAGGTTATGAGTCATCACTAGCAAAACTGGACCACATTACCATCCAGGACGTCTGTAACCACGCTCTCGAAGGCGATGAACTGGCGCAACAAAGCTTAGTTCGAGTGGGCAACCAGCTAGGCAAAGCGATTGCGATCACCATTAACTTGTTTAACCCACAAAAAATTGTCATCGCTGGTGATATTACTGCAGCAAAAGACATTGTTTTCCCTGCGATTCAACGTAATGTTGAAAACCAATCACTAAAAACCTTCCATAATCAACTGCCTATTGTCGCATCGCAGATCGATAAACAGCCAACGATGGGCGCGTTTGCCATGATTAAACGCGCTATGCTCAATGGTGTTTTGTTACAAAAGTTGTTGGGTGAATAAAGCACCTGTCAATCAACCAGTTACATAGGTTACAATTGGGCTGTGTTTACACAGCCCTTTTTACATCTGAAGGAAGTCACGCGCGCACCATGGAAATAATTTTGATAACCACCGCTTTTGTGGCGGGCTTTTTAGCACTAAAGTGCAACTTACCTCCACTTGTCGGTTTTCTGCTTGCGGGTTTTGCGCTGCATGCATTTGGTTTTGAAAGTAATCTAACGATCACCACACTCGCCGATCTTGGGGTGACACTACTGCTCTTTACCATTGGTTTAAAACTGGAAATCAAAACCCTACTCTCTAAAGAGATATGGGCAGGAGCGACCGCTCATAACCTTCTGTCGACATTACTGTTTACCGCAGCGTTTGTTGGACTAAAATTTCTCGGGATTTCTTCTCTGGCAGAGATGGAAACTGGCCACCTAGTCTTGCTTGCCTTCGCACTCTCCTTCTCCAGTACCGTTTTTGCCGTGAAATCATTACAAGAAAAAGGCGAAATGAACGCCACTTACGGCACGTTAGCGATTGGTATTTTGATCATGCAAGATATCTTCGCCGTGGTATTCCTCACCGCCTCAACCGGGAAATTGCCCCATTGGTACGCCATTGCTCTATTCGCCTTGCCCTTGTTACGCCCTCTTTTCTACAAGATTCTTGACTGGGTTGGTCACGGAGAAATGCTGGTTCTGTTTGGTATCTTCTTCGCACTTGTCGCAGGGGCAGGGTTATTTGAACTTGTCGGTATGAAACCAGACCTTGGCGCGCTCGTGCTGGGTATGTTATTAGCTGGTCACCGCAAATCCTCGGAGCTCGCCAAATCCCTATTTAACATGAAGGAGCTTTTCCTCGTCTGCTTCTTCCTCAATATCGGTTTATCGGCCTCGCTCAGTTTAACTGGCGTCTCTTTGGCACTACTCATCCTGCTCTTACTGCCACTGAAAGGCCTTCTTTACTTCCTAACCATCAATCACTTTAAGTTTCGTGTGCGCACGTCCTTGCTCGCATCGTTGACACTGTTTAACTACAGTGAGTTTGGCCTTATTGTTGGCGGCTTAGCTTATAAAATGGGATGGATGCCGAGTGATATTTTGGTCGCCCTTGCTGTTGCGGTCTCACTTTCTTTTATTCTTGCGGCGCCATTGAGCAAGATGGGCCACCAAATCTATCAACACTCTGGAAAGTGGCTGCAAGAAACCGCCGCAGAAAAGCTCAATCAGCGTGATCAGTTGATCAACCCAGGCAACGCGCAAGTCTTGATCCTAGGTATGGGCCGTATCGGAACAGGGGCTTATGATGAACTGCGCGCTCGTTACGGCAAAATCAGCTTAGGCGTAGAAGTGAGAGAAGAAGCTGCGCAGCATCATCGAGAAGAAGGTAGAAACGTTATTGCAGGAGATGCCACTGACCCTGACTTTTGGGAGCGCATTCTTGATACCGCGAATGTGAAGCTGGTTTTACTAGCCATGCCTCACCACCAAGGTAATCAAACCGCGCTTGAGCAGCTCAAACGTCGCAACTACCAAGGACAAATTGCCGCGATTGCCGAATACACTGACCAATTAGAGATGCTCACTAACAGTGGCGTACACGCTGCCTTTAATATTTATAACGAAGCGGGCAGCGGCTTTGCGCGCCATGTGTGTGAACAACTTCGACCTCAGTTTGCTCCCCCCTCAAATTAAGCATATCCCCCATTAAAGGCCCACAAACCTGCAATGTAGTTCACTTAAGAGGAGCTGCCTTGCGATTAACAGGATATCGGGTCTTTGATATTTTTACCGCCCTAGGCCGATTTGGCTTAGGGCGTTTGTCTATAAAAAGGATGGATAAGTCTCCGCGCAGACTTTTTAGACGCTTCGGTGTATTACCTGGAGATACCGCTTTGCTCATTACTTTCAGTTGACTAGCGATGAACTGACAAGCGTATTTAAAACTGATTTCATTGGCCATTCGACCATGTGCTACGGCCGCTTGAC
>NZ_NPKW01000699.1:0-532 GCF_002265885.1 Vibrio sp. 03_296 | reverse complement strand
CAAACGAGACCGATTCCATGCCAGAGGCCACCGACCAGCTTTCAAATTTGCTGAGTTGGCTAATCAGTCCCACCGCGCCTAAATAAATTAGCAGACCGCCGCGAACCCCTTCACCCGTTAAGCGAACCAGTTTTGATCCCMCTTTGGTGGCACTGAGGATCAAACCAAACACCCCAACCATGATGCCTAAAGCCGAGAGGGTGTCCACCTGCTACGGCAACGAGCGGAATCAATGGAATCATGGGCCCGTGTGTGCCAGCTAAGTTGGACTCTAGGGTTTAAAATACGCGGAAAAAAAGATAACAAACAAAAGACCAGCGATGATCAACTCATAGCGGACGTTTTCAGCAACAAATTCGAGGGAGAGCCAAATTGGGCAGCGAAAGCGGCCACCATCGCGGTGACCATCACCACTTTACCGATAGTGGCTGCAATGGCAGGCACCCAGTCTTCAATTTCAATACCAAAGTCGCGGAAAGGCAGGTGAATACGCCATTTTTTGAACGAAAGAATGTTCAGTTCATGTTCTAAG
>NZ_NPKW01000698.1:0-1038 GCF_002265885.1 Vibrio sp. 03_296 | reverse complement strand
CGGCAATGCCAAAGGCAGAATACCGAGTTCCACTGATCAAAGAGAGTTTTCACACAGCCATGAACCCGTAGCGACGCCAATGGAAAACAGTGCCAGCAACACAGAAACGRCCGTGCTGTCTGCATAGAGGTGCGTTTTTGCGAAGTTGGGGAACTGAGTCAGGTAGGTGGCGCCTAAAAACCAAAACCAACTGATGGCTAAGATCGCCATCCAGATTCCACGATTTTTCTGCGCATTCTTCAGCGTGCTGACTAAGCCGGAAATAGGTTTGAACTGTACTTTTTTAGCAGGTGTTTGCAATGGTAGTGCGGGCATTTTTTTGGCTGCTGATCAACGACCAAGTACGCCAGACACCAATACTAAGCCTCGCGGTAATGTAGAGCCCATTTTCTAACGCAATCAGCACGCCTGCGGTGAGTGTGCCAAGCAAAATAGAAACGAAGGTGCCCATCTCTACCCAAGCATTGCCTTTGACCAACTCGTTGGCTTTGAGTGCTTGTGGAAGCAGGGAGTATTTAACCGGGCCAAAATAGGCCGATTGAGTCCCGGTGAGAAAGAGCGAAGATCAGCATGCGATGTAGCTTTGCGTCAAAATGGCGATGGCGGCGCAGCCCATCACCAACAGTTCAATCTGTTTTAGRCGCTTAATTAATCGTGCCTTGTCCATATTGTCAGCGACTTGCCCAGCATGGGCTGAAAAAGAAGGAAAGGTAAGATAGAAATGAAGCCCGCCGCGAGATTCACAAATAAGTCAATGGGCAGTGGAAGCTGTTCCACTTGGCTATAAGTCACCATCAGCAGTAACACATTCTTATAGATATTATCGTTGAGGGCACCCAAGCACTGAGTGCAGAAGTAAGGAAAAATCGACGCGATAAAACATGTTAGCCTCTTTGATCTTGTTTAGTGCCTTGCTGAGTTCATTACTATCATGAAGAAAAGAACGAAAGCGCAGCCACAGTCCTTTGTGTCTAAATATTCAAACGAGTACAGAAAATGCCTCGGTTTCTTTTGTCTTTTGTGAATCAGAGCGGGAAG
>NZ_NPKW01000697.1:0-515 GCF_002265885.1 Vibrio sp. 03_296 | reverse complement strand
GGCATTAAAACTAAATCGGTATTGGGAGCCATAGCCATGGTTGTCGGTGCCATAAAAATGCCTGAAATCAGTAGAGCCAGTGTAGCTTTGTTCATCTTGAGGTTCCTGTGCTAACACGATGAGTTTCAGAGCAAGATCACTGAAACTCATCGAACAGAGATTAGAAGTGGGAGATTACAGCTCGCGCGCCGCTTGACGATTTGCCAACGATTCGTCTCGAGCCAGCTCACCTTTGTCGGAGAGTTCCATTTCCATCAAAGCGCGTTCATCGTCTAAGATGGCGCGTAGCCAYTTCGGCAGAACTTGGTTAGCCGGTGTTAGTAGGCTCACCACTACTCCAGCCCCTAAGGCCACCATACAAGATGGAATGACAGGGTTGCCCCAAAATGTGGTTAGGCTCGGACTCATCATTACAGCCACTGAAGCTGCAGAAGCACCCGCCAGTGTTGCTAAAGCCCCTTGCCAATTATAACGGCGCCAAAACCGCCCCAACATACCGCAGACAAACATGCCAG
>NZ_NPKW01000696.1:0-679 GCF_002265885.1 Vibrio sp. 03_296 | reverse complement strand
CTTTGTCAGCAGTCTGAAACGCCCCAACTCATGAGTTGGGCGTTTTTTTATGCCTGACAAAATCTTTGAACCCCAGCATCCGTGTCAACGGATGCTAAACGACTTGTTTGGTTTTGAACACTTCAGGCCAATACATCTTAACGTAGCCAGCAGATACCCATACAACGAGCACGGTGGCAATACTCAATTCAAGAAAACCAAAATCATGCAGCCATGCCCAGTTGGAGGGTGGGACTCAAGCAAAAATGCGGTTAAGCGATGCATCGCAATGGCACTGATCACCGATGGGAAGGTAACGGCCGCGATGGAAGGTTGGAACTTCAATCTCAGTAATCGAATGTAGCATAGGTAAATCAGCAGCGTCATGGTAATGGCGATGCCCGATAACGCGCCAGTGAGGATAGGGTCTGGCTCTCTGAAGTTCACCAAATACGCGGCCAGCGAAAGGTTAACCGGAGCGGCCATGATGGCTAATGTCGGCCTTGCTCGCTTAGGTAGAGAACCAAAAAACACCAATCGGTAGAGAACCAGAGGCAGTAGGAAAAAATAGATCCCAATACAGACCATAGCCAGCGTTTCTGAAAAGACATTGTGACCAAATTGAGAACCGGCCAATGAGCTGCTGAGATCAATCCAACTGGGTAGAGGAACCAGCTTGGCACAATATTGGACATCTTAA
>NZ_NPKW01000695.1:0-1471 GCF_002265885.1 Vibrio sp. 03_296 | reverse complement strand
GATCCGCCACCCAATGTTTGGCATCGCCGACCAACACCGCCACGGAGATCGCCATACAGCGTTGCCCTGCGGCCCCGACCGAGGCACCAACTAAGTTACTGAGTACCTGTGCTTTATTGGCGTCAGCCATCACCACCATATGGTTTTCGCCCAGCAAACGCCTGCACACGCTTGAAGTTTGCGTGCGGTTGGTAGATGTATCGCGCGGTCGGCACCGAGCCAACAAACGAAACGGCACGCACATCAGGATGCGTGAGAAGAAAGTCGACCTGCGCTTACCCCATGCACGATCTGCACACCCATCCGGCGCACCAGCATCGGCAAACAGTTGCGCTAAGCGCACCGACGTCAGCGGCACCTGTTCAGAAGGTTTCAGTACAAACGTATTGCCACTGGCAATCGCAATTGGAAACATCCACAACGGGATCATGGCAGGAAAATTAAACGGCGTAATACCACAGCACACGCCCAACGGTTGGATGAGCGAGTAGCTGTCGATATCAGTGGCCACATTTTCCACCGTCTCCTCCATCATATTGCTCGGCAATATTGGCCGCTTGTTCCACCACTTCTATCCCTCGCCACACATCGCCTTTGGCATCGGCAAGGGTTTTGCCCGTTTCTTGAGAGAGCAATTGCGCCAGTGCCTCGTGATTTTCTTTGAGCAAGTGCTGATAACGCAACATCATCTGGCCGCTCTGAACCGCGACCTCTTTCCACGATTGGAATGCTTCACTGGCAGTGGCAATTGCACTGGTCATTTCTGCTGGCGTGGCGCAAGGAAGACGCGCAATCACCTCGCCGGTGGCGGGGTTGGTCACATCAATCCATTCGTTGCTCTGAGATTCAACAAACGAACCTTGGATAAAAAGAGGTACTGATTGGGKTCATGTGGCTTTCCTCTCACTTTTTTTCATCGCTGCTTAGCGCTTTACTAAACCGGAATTTCGATGCCAATCGCGGTGGCCTCTCCGCCCCCAATGCACAGTGCAGCCACACCTTTGACGCTGCGACGGCACTTAGCGTCACCATTGGTACCCAACGCTTGTAACTGACGCAAGCTGTGAATCAAAGTGACTAGAATTCGGGCACCACTGGCACCAATAGGGTGGCCTAACGCACAGGCGCCCCCTTTGATGTTGACTTTGTCTGCGGCCAAGCCGAGCTGCTGGATGGCAATTTGTGTCACGACGGCAAACGCTTCGTTGATCTCCACAAATCCACCTCGTCGATTCCCCAATCGAGCTGGCTTAGCAGTTGCTCAATCGCGTAAACCGGCGCGACGGTAAACTCGGCAGGCAAGCGAGCATGGCTTGCGTGGCCGCGAATGATCGCCAGTGGCGTTAAGCCTTGCTTCTCGGCCCAATCACCGTCGGCCAATATCAGCGCCGCTGCGCCATCCGCAATTGCGCTGGAATTGGCGGCGGTCACCGTACCGGCTTCGGCAAACGCAGATTTTAGTTTGGGAATT
>NZ_NPKW01000694.1:0-573 GCF_002265885.1 Vibrio sp. 03_296 | reverse complement strand
ATCAAAATTATGATATTTGGTACAAGCGTTCATCGTTTGATTGCGCTTTTTTATTTCCGCTTTTGTTTCAGCCACTCTCTCTATCACCGTTGTTGTGCCCTTGGTGTGTTGTTCGCTGATAACACACCGTCAAGCATGGATTAGGTGTTGCCATTGGCCATGGTCACAATGCGCTTTAGTGTCCAGCGCAGTAATACAGGGATACACTCAATGCCGTTTTCTTCACAGTGGGAAACAATCGACAAGGCCAGATCGGGTTTAGCGTGTTTCTTAAGTACCTTGTTCACGACCTTTTTGGCAGGAATAGGATGTTCATAAGGAATTTTGATGAGATCCTTAAAGAATTTATCAAAGCCATGATTATATAAAAAAATGTTCTATGTCGTGATCGGGCAACTCAGTAAGTCGATGACGTTCTTGATCGTGTCCGAGCATGCTTTTCACCGTTGCAGCGTATTTCTTGCCTGCTGCATCGCCATCTGTCACCACATGCCAATTCGATCCCATTCGCTTTCGTCCACTTTGATCAGTGAGCGTAATCCGGATTGTGCAAACTCGATAATTTGTACGCCT
>NZ_NPKW01000693.1:0-538 GCF_002265885.1 Vibrio sp. 03_296 | reverse complement strand
TGGATTGAACATCTTGAAAAAGAACAGAATGTAAAAGCGATGGCGATCACCACGTCACAGACTCAAGAAGTGCATAAATTCTTGAGCTATGCCGTAAGCTAGCTCCTCATCGTGAAGAAGTCGGCAAAAACATTCGCACCATGATCATGGGCATCCCAAACGTGGGGAAATCCACCATCATCAACACTTTGCGGCCGCGTGCGATTGCACAAACGGGTAACCAACCAGCGGTGACTCGCCGTCAACAACGCATCAACCTGCAAAATGGCATTGTGTTATCAGATACCCCAGGATTCTTGGCAAAGTGGAAAACCCTCATAGTGGTTTTCGTTTAGCCGCTACTGGCGCAGTGAAAGATACGGCGATGGAATATGACGAAGTGGCATTTTACACTGTCGAGTACCTCGCAAAGCACTACCCAGAGAAGCTGAAGGAGCGCTATCAGATCGAAGAACTGCCAGAAACTGATGTTGAGTTGATGGAAGAGATTGGTCAACGCCGTGGGGCATTGCGTTCAGGTGGTCGTGTTGACCTCCAC
>NZ_NPKW01000692.1:0-882 GCF_002265885.1 Vibrio sp. 03_296 | reverse complement strand
GCGGAGCTAAAAAGCGGGTTCCTTGCGCTTCCATTTCTAAGATTCCACCACTGATCAATTCGAACCTGAMCCCAAGTGTGGCTGTGTTCCGTGTTCTGTATCGAGAGAATTCTTCGAAATTCATAAACACATCAGATGGTGGAGTATCGATTGATAACGAGGGATGAAGATGTCGAGGGGACTTTTTCAAACTTGTCTTCCTATCACGCGCAATGTCTTTTAAGAGATACTTGTAATTATAACGACCTGACAAACTATCTGACAACTGTCATTCTGCGAGTAAGTTCTCATGGTTTATCTGCTTCCACTTTTTACTGTTCTTATTTGGGGCGGCAACTCCATTGTTAATAAGTTGGCAGCATCGGCTATTGAGCCGAGTGCGATGAGTTTTTATCGTTGGTTTGTGGCCATGGCGATTCTCACCCCATTTTGCTACCTCATGTGATCCGCCAATGGCAGCAGATAAACCTATCTCAGCAACTCGCTTTTTGGCAACGTTAGGCATGGTGTTAAACCAATCTTTAGGTTACTACGCAGGCTTAACCACCAGCGCGTCGAACATGTCGCTGATCACCTCATTGGTCCCTTTGATCAGCGTCTTTCTCAGTGTGCCTCTTTAGGCAACGAGTGTCTGCTCTTAGCCTTATCGGCGGCGCCATTTCACTGTTTGGCTTAGCCTACATGCTTGGCCAAGGTGATGTGGCCTTCTTTATTGAACAACCCGTCACACAAGGGGATGGACTGATGGTGCTTGCCGCGATTGTCTATGCCGCCTACTGCGTGTTATTGAAACGCTGGAAAATGCCGTTTTCCAATTGGACGCTGATTTACATGCAAGGTCTGTTTGCCGTTGCGATGCTGACACCATTATGGCTGACCAGC
>NZ_NPKW01000691.1:0-1050 GCF_002265885.1 Vibrio sp. 03_296 | reverse complement strand
AGACGATCCATGCGATGGCGCTGCAACCTGTGATAAACAGGACGCTGCCGAACCAAATCCTTGTGATTTACTAAAGAGTGCTCGTTGCAGCTCAATTATCCAATCATTCATATTGAAAAACTCATCGTTTGAATCAAAACCCGAAAGGTATCAGAAAATCGATGAATAACCCAAAAAAGCGATGAGAAAAAGTGATTTGCGGGTCAATGATTGGCTTTGCCTATAGCTGATGTGTGTGAACATGATCGAGTTTTGTGCAACAAGTACCGTTTCTGAAGCAGAAAACAGCCTGTTTTTGACTTATAACTAACACTTTAGTTATTAATTCATGAGAGTTTTCTACTCAGATTGGATGATTGGGGAAAAGTGATGGAATTTACGGAGAAGGATCGTATTGCGCTTTACGATATCTGGATGTCGCAAAAGCAAAATGCATATTAACGCAGATGGAAATGACGCGACGTCTTGGCCTCAATCATCACGAGTTCTCTGCTTATCTACGTGGCGATACGCCGCTGACGTTGGTTTAACACAACTGTGCGAGCAGCTACACGTGCAACCTTTCAAAGTGATCCCTTCACTTTCTCGTCGTGACCTCTCGACGTCGCAGACGATTTTTTTGCAAAACAAGGTCACGGTTGATGGGTTGATCCGCAACGTGTATGTGGAAGGTAATCAGGTCATTATTGAATATGAGCACCCAATTAATTGATGTTGTAAATACATATTCTTCTACATTTTTTCACTTGTTTTCATATGGTCGTTAAATTGGCGATTGTCATTTTATGGCGTTAACGTTTATGAAATTATTAGCATTTTATATAGACAAAAACGTGACCAAGATCTAGAATTTCGTCTTTCCAACTTTTGGCTTTGTTCCCAGAGCACGGAAGCGAACATTTGATAGATTGAGGCGTTAAATGCATTTCTCTAAAAACTTGTCCGTTCGAACCCAAGTTTTAGTTCCTGTTATGTTGACTGCACTGGCTTTGCTGGTTTCTCTTTGGATCACCAAAGACAAATTGCAAGCAGAGCAAGATGTCATCACTC
>NZ_NPKW01000690.1:0-863 GCF_002265885.1 Vibrio sp. 03_296 | reverse complement strand
CACGACCAAAGGACCAATAAGAGCTGAACACAATCAAACAAATCAGACACGCGTTACATTTTCCTGATGCTTTTTCCGCAGTAACATACTTCGGCTAACGTGCTGTATGAGACAGACGTTTGGCTAAATTRATTTTTTTATTCTCAGGGCGGGGCGAAATTCCCCACCGGCGGTATACCAAATGAGGTGAGCCCGCGAGCGCTCGATTCGTCGAGGTCAGCAGATCTGGTGAGACGCCAGAGCCGACGGTTATAGTCCGGATGAGAGAGAATGAAACTTCACCAGAGCTGTTTAGCGCTGGTGCATTTCGTTTTGGAAGAGACACTTCCAACCTCATGCTGCCCTGATTCTGGTGTATTAGGATTAACCATGAATCAGTCATCTCTACTTCGCCGAATTTGGCGATCCGATTACTCGCGTTGAAAACGCTTTGCTTGCGCTCAAAGAGGGACAGCGGCGTACTACTGCTGGATGATGAAGATCGTGAAAACGAAGGCGACATTATCTATTCCGTTGAACACCTTACTAACGCACAAATGGCGCTGATGATTCGCGAATGCAGCGGCATTGTCTGTTTGTGTCTAACCGACGAGTCACGCCAACAAGTTGGAGCTGCCACCTATGGTCGTTAACAACAACAGTGCTAACCAAACCGCGTTTACCATTCTACTATGAAGCAAAGCAAGGTGTCACCACAGGTGTTTCTGCGCAAGACCGTGTGACGACAATCAAAACAGCGGCCAACCCACATGCAAAACCGGACGATCTTGCTCGCCCCGGTCATGTTTTCCCGTTACGTGCTCGTCCAGGTGGTGTTTGGTCTCGTCGCGGACAGTACCGARGCACGGTTGGATCTGATGCAA
>NZ_NPKW01000069.1:0-6322 GCF_002265885.1 Vibrio sp. 03_296 | reverse complement strand
TCCATCCAACCAGATATGGATGTAAAACCAACCTGCTCCAGATTGCCTTTCTTGAACTCGTTCTCGATAACCTGCTATGAAATCATCAAAACCCGAAAAGGTCTCGAAAGTGCAATAGTAAGCATCCTTTCGAGCAGCTACGCAAAAATCATAATCTTGCGCCAAATTGATCACTTTAAATTCTACGTTCATCCCTAATCCTAAAGTGAATAGCGCCTAACGCCGCGTTAAGGGGTGCAGGCACGCAATACAAAAGCTACCGCACAGCGACTTAATCACCAAACCCAACGCAAACCGAAAATGCCACGCGTGCCAAATCCCACTTAAACGCTTTGTTATGCTTAAGCTTCAATGGCTTACGTTTGATCAGAACCAAGATTAACTCGACTTTGATTCACAAACAAAAGCCAAAACGTAGAAAACCGAAATGAATCATAGTTTTGATAATCAGGCTCGGAATTTGGGCAAATCTGGTTTGAAGTTTGAAAACCTAGAGATGGACTTCTGATTGAGCCAACTGCCCTAACCTCGCGCTTACCCGAAAATTGATTGAGGCAACTCTCTGAATTTTCAGCGCCAAAGAATAAGTGTCCGAAAAACAGCGCTCAAAAAAACCGGCTTGCCGACAAACACAAAACTGAAAAGCCGAGGGGACAAAGAAAAACCATAATCCACTGATTTTACTTGATTAAGCATAACGCCCGGCTAAGGGGTTGACAACGCACCGCCGAACTCAAAAAACACACTGTAAACACTGAACTTCAATTTTGCACTAAAACCGCCACGCGTTGGCAATCCCTCTTGAGCCGTTTGTTATGTGGTCATTTATACTTGACTTACATCGAATGAATAATCACCTTTTTCGGATTTTATGTCTTGTAGGAATTCATCATATGTATAGTCTCTTGAAAAATAAGAAAAAGACTTTAAGTCAAAATAGTCTTTTGCTGTCATGAAACTTCGGGACAACTCCTTAGAAATATTTAAAGATGCTCTATGATCTATTGAAGAACTTAAGTTGAAACGAGTAACCCCTTCTAATGCGTTTTCTCCATAAACACTAGATCCAAACGAAAGTAAAGTTTTTATAAAGTCAGATTTCTTATTATCCCAGCCAAAAGCTAAAACTGGACCAACTGAGACACCTTTTATGTAATTTCTATGCTGATCTAACCATTTATATGTTTCTTCAATTGTTCCACTTGATTCGCCCGCGTAAAGCATAACATTTACTTTAACGTCTATACCCGCATTATGAGCTTGTTCCAGAAGATTAGATGCACGAGATAAATACTTCTCTGGTGTTTTTGATTTACCCATTCTCTTAATCTGAGTTGGACTAGCGCTTTCTAAGCCAAGATCTAAGACTTTCATCCCTGCCTTGGCAAGTTCAGGAATTTGTTTGATAGGAAACGTATCCGCTCGCGATTCTGAACGCCATAAATAAGAATGGGAGTGGATCGATCTTTGTTTAGTGAGCTCTTCGAGCCAGCTTATTGTTGGCTTAAACATCGAAGCTTCAAAGTATGGAGACATTGGATTCAGACGATCATTCAACAAGATATTGGAAGCTTCTGACGTAATCAGAAAGGGGGATTTCAATGATTGCAACTTCTCGTCTTTTTCCTGACAAAAAGAGCATTTCATGCCACAACCACGAGAAACCTCAATACTAGGTTGATAAAGCTCCCTTTTATCAAGGAGACTATAATCTAATGATACATAACCATTGACTTTTTCAATTTTTCTTCCGAGAAGATCTGAAATTTGATTTTCACCTAAACCATCAACAATTTTGTCTACATGAGGTAATAGCTTCGCTAATTGATTAATTTCACCATCAATAACCCAACGACCACCTATAACAATCTCTTTTATCTTTAATTCATTTTTTAATATTTTAGTAAAGCTATCAACCCAACTAATTGCGTAAAAACTTGGTATAGAAATAAAAACCGGGAATTTTGACTCAGCTATACCTAAGCTTAGACAATAATTTGCAAATTCTTTGGGATCCGTAAAATTACCATGTAATTGAATTGGAGCCAAACCAGACTTCTTTATAAGTGAGGCTAATGAAAGAAGGCCATAATTTAAATATCTATTTTTCTTATTAATTACATTTGCATCTTTTTTAACTATCAACTGACCAGCACTAATACAAAAGACATCATACATCAAATTTTAACTCCCACTTTTATAATAATAGTTAGACGACCATAGCCATTTGGACACATAACGCCCTGTTAAGGTGTGAGCAACGCAATACCGATGCTTCCGCATGCCACCTTAAACACTAAACGCAACGCATAGTAAAAATGCCAAGCGTTGCGAATCACTCTTAAACAGTTTGTTATAACACAGTTTTACACGTCATCTTCCGATAAAATTTGACGACAATTACGAACTGTTAGTACGCGAATTTCGTGACTTAAACTGTAGATAATACGATAGTGACCAAAGATGATTTCACGATAATTCGTATGGGGCATTTCAGGAACAAACCGCCCCATTTCAGGCATACTTCCAAGGAGTTCAGTTTTATCAAAAACTTCATTTACCCACCTCTCTGCCGCAGGTGGATTATCCAAAGAAATAAACTCCGCGGCATCACCTAGTTTCTGAAGTGCTAATGGAGACCAGACTACTTTCATTTCTTAATGCGCCCAAGTACTTGAGCACGCGCATCATCATTGGAAACACCGAGACCAGAAGCTAACTGAGCTTCTGCTGTGCGCATTTCTTCCAGTAATTCGATTTTCTCTTGCATTGCTTCATACTCAGCAACATCGAGAACAACAGCAACACCTTTGCCACGTTGCGTAATAACCAATGGACGACGAGTCTCATTGATTTGTTTGATGTATGAAGCTACACCGGCACGAAACTCAGACAAAGGCTGAATATCTTGATCGAAATGAATACGACTCATATTGAACTCCCATTAGTACAAAATAACGTACAAATAATAGTTCAACTGACCCTTTTGAGCAAGAAGTTGATTCTGTGTTATAACGCCGCGTTAAGGGGTGAATGCCGCATAAACCAACCTTCCGCACACCACTTTCACCACCAAAACTCACTGCAAACCAAAAATGCCACGCGGCATGAATCCCGCTTAAACGCCTTGTTATGCTTAAGCTTCAATGGCTTACGTTTTACTAAAAACAAGATTAACTCGACTTTGATTCACAAACAAAAGCCAAAAGCCAAAAAACTGAAATGACTCATGATTTTGAAAATCAGACTTTGAAATTTGGCAGCTAAAACGAAAAAACCTAAGATCAAATCTCTGATTGAGCCAACCGCCCTAACCTCGCGCTTGCCCGAAAATTGAATGAGGCAACTCTCTGATTTTCTAGCGCCAAAGAATAAGTGTCCGAAAAACAGCGCTCAAAAAAGCCAACTTGCCGACAAACACAAAACTGAAAAGCTGAGGGAACAGAGAAAAACCATAAACCACTGATTTTACTTGATTAAGCATAACGCCCAATTAAGGGGTGAACAACGCCTCCACCCAACCCTAAACATTGTGCCATAAACACAAAAACTGAAGTAGAAGCAAAAGTGCCAAGCGTTGTGAATCCCTCTTAAATTGCTTGTTATGCTCTGGTTATTGTACCTCGACTTGAGGTCAAGGTTTCAAAGAGCGATATATCAAACTTGTTCAGCAACTGTTCTTGAAATACGTCAGCCTGTTCGTATGCATGTATAACAAATTCTGGGGTTAAGTATGCGTCCCAATCCGCTTTCATTGCAGCTTTTGCATCGCTCTTGTTGCTAACAACAACTGTTTTCTCAATAGGTTTACCATGCGCAAGTTCATTTCTAATTTCTTTTAGTTGCTTAAGCGTTCTCAAAGGTTCTTTGTCCATATCCAAGGGGTCATCGAGCGTTTTATATATTCGCTTTATTTTGTCATACCAGCTTTTCTTCTCGTTCCAGTGTTTAACTTTCTTAGAGCCTACGTAATTAATGAAAGCTTCCACTGCGAAGGATGTTGATATGATGCAATTCTTGCAATGAAGCCCCAACCCTTCAAAGTCAGATGCTTCAACTTTGCTTTTAACAATTTCAATATTGAAATGCGCTAAATTGAATAAGTCATTGTGAGGATAGATCTTAACTTCCAGTCCCATGTTGCCTCCTGAGCATAACGCCCAATTAAGGTGTGAGGCACGCGATACCGATGCCACCGCATACCACCTTACTCACCAAAACTAACGCATAGTAAAAATGCCAAACGTGCCGAATCACTCTTAAATTGTTTGTTAGTTTGCGTGCCAAAGTGACACAAAGATTGCTTATTGTACACTTTAAGACCATAATACACATGTGACACTTTGACACAACAGGAGATAACATTATGGCTACTACTTTGCCTCGCATCACCGCTAGAGTTGATGTCGATACACAAGACTTACTTACTAAGGCTGCCGCGATCGCCGGCATGTCTAGCATCAACTCGTTTGTTCTAAGCGCTGCAATCGAAAAAGCTAAACAAGTCATTGAACGTGAACAGGCTTTAAAACTGAGCCAAGTTGATGCGATGTTGCTCATGGAAGCTTTAGACCGTCCTGCAACACAGAACTCAAAACTAAAAGCTGCTGCTAATCGATACGAGAGCAAAACTCAATGATGAATACGGTACTTCTAGATAAAGCTAAACACGATAGAAACCGATTCAACTGTGGCATCGAAGCTCTCAATAATTACTTAAAAGTAATGGCGAGTCAGCAAGCAAAGAAGGACAACACCAGAACGTTTGTTTTGGAAGATGATAGCGACAACTCACATGTCATCGGTTTTTACACGCTAACAATGACACCAATTGACTTAAAGGCATTGCCTGATAAGTTACAAAAAAAGCACCAATCATCCACCTCTGGTGGTCTGATTGCCCGTCTTGCTGTCGATGACCGATACAAAGGGAAAGGCTTTGGTGAATGGTTGCTTATCGACGCACTCAGAAAGCTATTAGCCGCTAGTGATAGCGTTGCATTTCCAGTTGTTATCGTTGATGCCAAAGACGGAGCAAAACATTTCTATGAACGCTATGGTTTTCAAGCATTTCAAGACGCTGAAAACAAACTCTTTATCACCATTGCGGATGTGAGAGCAAGCTTAGGCTAGTTAACCACTAGCCTTTAGCAAACTAACGCCGCATTAAGGTGTGAGCGGCGCTTGGCTATACTTGAGCGAAGCGAAACTGCCAAGCGTTGCGAATCACTCTTAAATGCTTTGTTAGCTACAATTTTTCTTCAAGTACTCTTCATAGTTGGAGTAAGATTTAAGCCCTTGAGATTTACGATTTTTACCAAGAACCGTCTTATCAATTCGATCTTGAATATACTCACTTAACTCGCTGAACTTACCTAAAGGGATTGAGTCCCATTTTGCACCAAACTTACGCTTGATACTCCCATAGAACACGGTATATTTCATACCGCCTTTCCCAACTTCAGCCACCTTGAAGCTATGATATCTATCGATCAGATATTTAATATAATTTCTGTGTGTAAGGCTACAAGCAATAGATCCAGATGTCGGCAATTGAACTACTCTGCTTGTAGAACCCTTGACAGTAACATTATTTGCGATTACTCCTTGGTTTCTAACTGCGCTCAAAGATATAACATTAGAAACTGTTGGTTCTTTTGTTTGTGGTGATCTTAGCGAACCAGCCATTAGTTCAAGTTTGAGCCTTAACACTTCTATTTCTGATAACTCTCCTGCTGTGGCGTTAGCATGGCAGTTACTACAAAGTAATATCAAGTTTTTCTCTTCATGCTTTTTTACCTCAGAAAAAGGCTGGATATGATGAATTTCAAATGTTGAAACGTCCCTTTCACCACAATTAGGGCAAGTCATATTAGCTTCTTGATATATTTTCTTTTTCATTCTTTCAGGTATATGCCGAGATACCATATTTACTCCTTGTAGCTAACGCCCAATTAAGGGGTGAGCAACGCTACCACCCAAACCTAAAGAATTGTGCCATAAACACTAAACTTGAAGTAGAAGCAAAAATACCAAGCGTTGGGAATCCCTCTTAAATTGTTTGTATGGGAAATTATCCCCATTAATCGACCTGTTTCGGGTAATGTGAGACCCAGGCTTTAGCCGCAACTAAAGCTTTCTATGTTGTAGTTCGATTGAACGCTGGCTCCTCTATCGAGAGACCGATAACAAACATGAACGCGACATAGAACTCCAAGCACCAAACTCGAATACTCGACTGGGTCTCGAACCCGCATTACGCAAGCAAGAGTTAGCTTATTATGAATACAAACACACTTCAAAATATTAATGTCGGTGTGGA
>NZ_NPKW01000689.1:0-1414 GCF_002265885.1 Vibrio sp. 03_296 | reverse complement strand
ACGTTACTTTTAATGTGATAAGAGCCATGTTTATATGAATTTATTGCTCATTGTGTAATTACCGAAAGGGGAAGAGTGACAAAGAACAGGTTCACAAAGCCTTACTAGCCATGTGTTTCAAGCCATTGGCGAGCGAGCGAGGCTGCTAAGAGACTACAACTAGATATAACTGGCGGTTATGATTTCTTGCTTTTAATGCGTAAAAAATACTAAGAGAAAAGGTAGGGTTTTGAGCTAATGAAAAAAGAGTGAGCTTTAAAGTAAATTGGAGTTTTATTCTTTAAATAACAGTGTATTAATTTGTTTTTGAGTCCTACCTACTCTCGGCGGCGTTTTGTTCTAAGAGTAGTGACAGGTTGGGTGGAAAGTTGAGCTAATTTTATTGCGCAACTGGTTTTGGCTGAGCTCTCAGAGAAGTGAGTCACCACTCTGTTTTTCCCTAAGTTTTCGCACGTTGCAGAGCACGTTCTGCGTTTTCGATGGTCTCGTGGTAGCTCGGTGCAAGTTGTGTCAAGCCGACACTAATCGAGTATCCCACGGGCAATCCCCGCTTCAAGCAATCGCGTGTTACTGATGGCGTGCTTGAGCTCGTTAAGCTGCGTTTGCGCTTCATGGGCGTCGCTGGATTGAAATAATACGGCAAACTCTTCACTGCCATAACGAGCTAAACACAGCCCATTGGGTTTAGGAAAGGCATCGCGAATCATCTGAGCGGTTTTTCGGATCACCATATCCCCAACAGGATGGCCAAAGAGTCCTAATGCGTTGGAGTTGTCGATGTCGATCATCGCTAATAGAGGCTTCTTACCGAGCTCTCGCTGGACGGTATTGGCCAAGCTGGCTTTGTTTTCCAGTTGCGTCATCGGGTCTTGATGGCGTAACTGCTCATGCAACAGCAGATTGGATAACGTTGTTTTAGCATAGTTTTGCACTATGCTGATCACCGCTTTTGTGTTGGAAGCGTTTTCGCAGGTAGATCACACCATTTAAACGCTCTCCATCAAACAGCGCCATACGATAGTGATTGCCGTTGATTTGCAGTTTAACTGCCAGTGGATCGGCATCGTGCTGGTGGTGAAAGCTCAGAGCATTTGCCGATAATTGCGCAACCAAGTCATTCGTTTTGTAGCAAAGGTTTTTTATTGCCGTGATAGTCCAAGGTRGRAAACATCTGGTTGATGGGATCATAGRGGCAAAACTGAACCCCAGAGTTGAAGTAAAAACGGTTGAGTAAGATTTTGAGCTGTTGTTTGAAGTCGAGCAACGAGCGGCATTGACCCAATTGCGCTAGCTGATCGCTGAGTCGATAGCTTAAATAATTAATGATGATCGCCAGGCCAAGTAGTGAGGCGATCACCACCGCCGTGAGGCTAAATTGGTCGCTGCTTGAGAGTATGTCTGCTCGGTTGGTGCC
>NZ_NPKW01000688.1:0-1530 GCF_002265885.1 Vibrio sp. 03_296 | reverse complement strand
TGAAGTGATCGCAATTGAGTTCGATCAGTTCAGTGTTTTTGCGACTAAAGTATTCGCGGCTTGCCAGGTGCGAGTAGGAGCCCTTAGAGCCTAGAAATGCGACTCGAGCGAGAGGTTCCGGCTCTGCTCAGGGTTGAGCATGGTTTTCAGGTACGATTGCTGTAGCAGCACTGAATCTTCAATAATGGTATGGAACAGCTTGGTGATGTACTGAGCGTCGAGCTGATATTTCTCACGGCCATTGGTGATCACGTTTTACCAGTAACTTGTTGTTCACGTCGAGGCGCTATGACTGGTTTCGAGGTTTCAACTTTGCTTTTTGCAACTTCAATGCTGAGCTTGCGACGCTCAGAGAGCAAGCTGAGTAGTTGGTCATCTAAATCATTTAATCGCAAACGAATCTCATCGAGAGAAAGTGGCTGTTCAGTCATCGCTCATTTCCTTAATAAAAAAGCCCCCCGATGTGGGAGTCTTCTGTTGTTTTGACTTTTCTTTCACAAACGAGTTAGCCCCTCCGCTATCGAAGAAAAAAGAAGTCAAAAATAAACAGAGAGTGGATTTGCATAAATAGTAAACTTTTGTGAATGTGGGAACACAATAAGCAAGCCAGGCATTGAGCGTCAAGCAAAAAATGGCGCCTTTTGGCGCCATTCCCTCAATCTGGTTGATGATTATTCTTCTTCTACGACTTCTGGTTTTTCAGCTCGACGTGCATCAGGCTTATGTTGCAGTTTGTTCAATTGTCGTTCTAGTTTTGTCTTCCACTCGTTGATGGCTGCGTATAGATCTTCATGAATCGCGGAAGCAATTAGCTGTCCTTTAGGAACCTTAATCACGGCCTCGAACTTCATCTGTTTTCCAGGTTCTTCACTAAAGGTCGTTTGACAACTAATAATGTCGGTTTGCCATTTTTCTAGCTTTTTAAATTTGCTCTCAATGTGATTGCGGATAGCAGAGGTGATTTCGATGTTTTTACCAGTGATGTTTAGTTTCATAAATGCTGTTTCCTCTGTTGCATCCCTCATGGGTTGACTCCAGATTACGATTTTAAGGATAAAAGAATGTGATCTGAATCACATTTTGATGGGCGTTTTTTATTGTTCAAGARGAATGTGATCTTTCGCAAGCCTTGTTGTTTTTTCTTTGAAAAAAGCTTGTGTCTTCGATAGGAAAACAGTAGATTGGGTAGAGTAGATGGCTGAAATTCAACTGGTTTCAGGGGAGCTGTTCAGCTTAAATAACGAGTTGATATCAAAAGTAACCAATATCGATTGTGATCTTGTCGCTATGATTCATATAAAAACGCCGCTGTATTAGCGGCTGTTTGTGTTTCTTGTCATCGTGGCATTAGAGCGGATTCATACGTATCAACGCTTCGGTGCGTGCGATGGCATCTTGTAAACCTAATTGTTTATACGCCTCAAGCTGGATTTTGAGTGATTTTCTCGCAGCGATGGTATCTGGATAGTTTTCTGCAACTCCTGAGAACGGTTGATGGCTGCAATCCAAGCTTCGCGACGCAAGTAATAA
>NZ_NPKW01000687.1:0-553 GCF_002265885.1 Vibrio sp. 03_296 | reverse complement strand
CGAAGCGGGCAGCATTTTTTCTCTTTTTTAGCACAGATAAGAATGCGGTCTTCTGACACGTGGGTCATCATATCACCGTGTCGTCCCATCGCGCTTACCCAGCCAAATTTTTGCTTATCCTGGCTGCCACAAGGCGTATAACGGAACTCTGCCAATTGTTTTTCAAGTTGATCTGCGTTGAATTCAATCTCGCGATTCACGCGATAGACCATACAGTTTTTAAACCACATAGCGCTTCTCTAAGATAAATACAGGGGCAACATGATAGGCAATTTTTTCTAGCTTGTCCTAATCGAGTTGGAAAAAAACAAGATGATCAACAAAGAACAGTTATATGAAAATTTGTTTGCAAAGGTCACAAAAGTGTCATAATTGAACGTGATAATGCTTTCAGTTGCAAAGGGCTAGGGCCTATAAATTATTCAAACTTACATAAGGTTATTCAATTATGTCTAGAAGGATTCTGGTAGTAGAGGACGAAGCGCCAATTCGCGAAATGCTGTGTTTCGTGCTTGAACAGAAGGTTACCAGGCGGTTGAAGCTGAAGATTATG
>NZ_NPKW01000686.1:0-827 GCF_002265885.1 Vibrio sp. 03_296 | reverse complement strand
CAGTTCAACCAAGTCTTGCCCCTTTGCCAATAGCTCTCTACCATGCATTACAACCAGCTTCACCTGCTTGAGTAAAACCAAAGGCTTTTTTGTCTTTCTTCTACATAGAGAGGACAGCCGATCAACTCTTCTAAATTTTGTATGCCTTTACTTAACGTCGATTGGCTCACAAAGCAACGTTCAGCCGCATCACTAAAATGCCGTGTTTCATGCAGAGTAATAAGATAGTGTAACTGCTTCAGACTGGGCCATTTATTCATAAAATTATTAATACTTACCGTCGTTTGTATGATTAACTCGATAGAATTGCTCTTATCGCTTTTTTCGATGAATGTTAATCTATTTAATTCGCTTTTTCAATACTACAATCTGTACTATAGTTTGTCGCGTACAAACACGGACTAAGCCAAAAACTTWATCTCTGGTTTAGAAATAAGACATTTTTAGGAGCAAAAAATGGTACTAGTAGGTCGTCAAGCCCCTGATTTTACTGCAGCTGCTGTTCTAGGTAACGGTGAAATCGTTGATAACTTCAATTTTGCAGAGTTTACTAAAGGTAAGAAAGCCGTTGTTTTCTTTTACCCACTAGACTTCACTTTCGTTTGCCCATCTGAACTGATCGCATTCGACAACCGTTACGAAGATTTCAAAGCAAAAGGTGTTGAAGTGATCGGTGTATCTATCGACTCTCAGTTTTCTCACAACGCATGGCGTAACAMGCCAGTTGAAAATGGCGGTATCGGTCAAGTTAAATACCCTCTAATTGCTGACGTTAAACACGAAATCTGTCAAGCGTACRRTGTTGATGCACCCAGAAGCTGGTGTTG
>NZ_NPKW01000685.1:0-549 GCF_002265885.1 Vibrio sp. 03_296 | reverse complement strand
AGAAGGGGTCGGCAGCACCGTTGATCGACCAGCAACGGACGTGTAAGACAATGCTTTTTGAGCAGTTCAACGGCATCGTATTGTGCCCATTGTTCAGTCTCTTCCCCTAAATAATGGCGAAAGGCTTTTTGCCCCCAAGGTGCCTTAGTGGGGTGACAAATTGGACTGAATGCGGAAATAGAGCAATAGCGATCTGGATTACGAATCCCAATCGTCAGAGCGCCGTGTCCTCCCATACTGTGTCCTGCAATGGCCCTTTTTCCGTGACAGGAAAATTGGTTTCAATCAACTGAGGCAGCTCACTCACAATGTAGTCGTACATCTGATAGTGCTTTTTCCACGGCTCCTGAGTGGCATTGAGGTAAAATCCAGCGCCAAGACCAAGGTCATATTGCCCATCGGGATCGTCGGCGACCCCTTCACCTCTGGGGCTGGTATCGGGGGCAACAATGGCTATCCCTAGCTCTGCCGCCTTTTCAAATGCCGCCGCTTTTTGCATAAAGTTTTCGTTCGCTACAGGTGAGGCCGGATAACCAATACAGGACGGGT
>NZ_NPKW01000684.1:0-886 GCF_002265885.1 Vibrio sp. 03_296 | reverse complement strand
TCCACAAGAACATTAATATTACTTCGAGTGCTATTGGTTGAATTGGAACTGGTTACCAAAGCAATCGGGCAATCGGTCGCTTTTATTCTACTATCTATATTAGCGGCACTGACAGTCAACTGGCCTCCCATTGGGGCCTCCACATTGACTAATGTGTTCTTCTGCAGCTAACTGTATCTGTTTTATTTGATTTTCTGTCGCGCCATGCGCAAAAAAACTAAACAAAGTTAGCAAAATGCCGATAGACTTAGCGTAACTTTTATAGAAAGCTCTACACTTATAGATGGTTAAATGAAGATAAATAAGTATTAGAATACGCCATTCTGTTTCTCTGGTGTTATGCAGCTGTAATTTAGATTAATCACTTTATCGAAAAGTTTGAGATGGAGATGAGCTTATGGACGGGATTCTTGATTCAGTGAATCAGCGGACGCAACTCGTAGGTCAAAATAGACTTGAGTTGCTGACCTTTCGTTTAATGGGCCGACAACGTTATGGTATTAACGTATTTAAAGTCAAAGAAGTGCTACAGTGCCCTAAGCTTACTTCAACTGCCTAATCTGCACCACTGGTAAAGGTGTCGCTCATATTCGTGGCCATACCGTGTCGGTGATTGACCTAAGCCTAGCAATTGGTGGACGTCCAACTCAAAATATCGATAAGTGCTTTGTGGTTATCGCAGAGTTCAACCGTTCCATTCAGGCGTTCTTGGTGACTTCTGTTGAGCGTATTATTAATATGCATTGGGAGGCTATCTTGCCACCACCAGATGGTGCTGGTAAAGCGAACTACCTAMTGCAGTGACAACCAATTGATAATGAGTTAGTTGAAATTCTCGACGTTGAGAAAATTTTGGCTGAAATCGCGCCAGTGGATGAAACAATGG
>NZ_NPKW01000683.1:0-506 GCF_002265885.1 Vibrio sp. 03_296 | reverse complement strand
GTTATTCAGGTAACGCTGTGCTGTCATTGCTGCTACGTTTGTATTTACATTCACTGCCATGATGAATTCTCCAATTGATTTTCCGATATTACGGTTTCCGACGTCTCGGAAAACCAAGTAGTTCTCTCAAAGTTACTTCTATTAACGGCTCAGCTTGAAAATCCTTAGAGGAAAAGACGATTTTTTTGAGAAAAGTTCGTTTAGGTGAAAAATTCGTGACCAAAGCAGTAAACGAGGAAAAAGAGAAATAACGCTAAAGTTTTGCGCGTCTTTGCCATGGGACCAGAAGGCAAAACCATCTCATCCCGATGAGGGGCAAGAGGCATGAGATTGCCACAATGGAAAAAACTCATCGACAAAGCGATTAAAAAGAGAGATGGAATCTTGGTAGGCGCACATCGGTATAAAAACGCGTTTGTGCAGAAAAAGAAAAAGCCCCTATTCCTTTGAGAGAACCGGGGCTAGGTTGGTAGCCAGAGCCAATGTGGAGATCAAGAGAAATGAAC
>NZ_NPKW01000682.1:0-948 GCF_002265885.1 Vibrio sp. 03_296 | reverse complement strand
ACCTACTTGGTGCCGCAGCTGAAACTGGAGCTGCTGCGATTGCGCCTACCATTGCTGCAGTTATGGCAGATACTTTAAAAAATTTGTCCATGGAAAAACTCCTAAAAATGGATATAGCTGTATTTTTTCATTCTCACCTTTAGTTGGCCGCCGAAGGGAGAAATCATTTCCTACGAAAAAACCTAATTAATCCTAATTTTGGTTTTTTTATTTCCTGCATACACCGTGTGTATCCATGGCTCATAGACTAAACTTTCGCAGCGATAAAACATCCAATAGGTAACTTATTTTTTTTCTAAAAAAATATGAGCAAGACCAAATTTCCTCAAATCAACATGATCTAGATCTTATTTTCCATCCAAACTAGAAGCAATAAACAAAGGCCTTATAAACAATAACTTAAATAAATCAATTTGAACCTCATCGCATTATATGTTTCTACGCAAAGCATTTAGTCAGCACACGATCTGGCTCACGGAATAATTTTTATCGATATTTTCATTCGTTAACCAGTATTTATTTCACATAAAAAAATAACCCTCCAAACGTCWAWTTAGTAGGGTTTTAGTTTTTATTTATTCTTTTTAGGTTACAGAAGTGCGAGTAAATCTTGCTCTGTTTGAATTTCCACGCCAAGTTCTTGCGCTTTGGTTAATTTTGAACCCGCCGCTTCACCAGCAAAAACGATATCTGTTTTCTTGGATACACTTCCCGTGACTTTAGCCCCCAATCGTTCCAAAGCCGCTTTTGCATCGCCACGACTGAGCTGTGTCAAGGTTCCGGTTAGTACAACGACTTTGCCTGCTAATGGCTGAGGTATCTCACTACCAAGCTCCTCGACAGCGGGCCAAACAATCCCTTGTTCAATAAGTGCTTGCACCACCTTTGATTTTCTCTTCAGCAAAAATGCCGTGATATGACAGAGCGACGACTTCACCGATATCGGGA
>NZ_NPKW01000681.1:0-567 GCF_002265885.1 Vibrio sp. 03_296 | reverse complement strand
CTTGCGTTACGGCTTTATTTATCTCACGGTGAACAAGCGAGCGCGTAGTATGAGTGATAGCGAGGTGCTGCGTGACGCTCAATAATGGCTTTTACTTACAAGGGCTCGCCTGGATAACCCTAGTGGTGTGCGGTTTAGTACAGTACTTCACGGGCATCGGTTCGGTGCTGTGGCTGCTATTATTTGGCCTGTGTGATGGTCATTTTATTGATGATGCAAACACGTTTCAGCCAGTTTTCGCTTGATACACAAGAGCAGCTCATCTTGTTCGGTCTGGTGGCTCTGTTTGTCTTGGCACTGCTTTCGACCGTGTTGCAAAACGGCGTGACCGTCACCATTGTGGGCTTTAAAAATGAGTTGTCGCTGGCGCTGATAACACTGTGCTTATTACTTGGCTTTTGCCGCGAATCACAGATCTACCGTGTGACTCAAACGCTGTACTGGATTTTCTATCTGCAGTTTCCGGTGATTGCTTATCAGTTTGGTCATGGTGCCAAACGTGTTGCGGTGATGGGAGAGTACGAAAAGTGGGACTCTGTGGTGGGCACGTTTGGTGGTGATCCACTA
>NZ_NPKW01000680.1:0-1187 GCF_002265885.1 Vibrio sp. 03_296 | reverse complement strand
TACGCTACTACAACCAGAAACCAAAGACAAAGACTTGCAGCTATGCTGGCCGACCTTGAAAAAGCGTCCGCTGGTGATGTGGTACTGCTGCACGGATGTTGCCATAACCCAACAGGCATTGACCCAACGGCACAAGAGTGGGAAGCGCTTGCTAAACTGGTGGCAGACAAAGGCCTACTTCCACTGTTTGACTTTGCCTACCAAGGTTTCGCGAAAGGCGTTGAAGAAGATGCGCAAGGTCTACGTACCTTCGCGAAATTCAACAAAAGAGATCCTCGTAGCAAGTTCATTCTCGAAAAAAACTTTGGTCTGTACAACGAACGTGTCGGCGCATTCACGTTAGTGGCTGAAAAGCCAAGAGATCGCAGAAAACGGGCATTCTCTCAAGTGAAAAGCGATCATTCGCTCTATCTACTCAAAACCCACCAGCGCACGGCAGTGCGGTAGTGACTACACACTCTACGATGCTGCGCTTCGTGCAGAGTGGGAAGCAGAAGTGGCTGAGATGCGCGATCGCATCCAAGAGATGCGCGAACTTTTTGTTGCGACACTGAAAGAAGAAGGCGTTGCTGCTGACTTTAGCTTTATCGAACGTCAAAACGGGCATGTTCTCTTTCTCTGGCTTGACAAAAGATCAAGTGGCTCGCCTAAAAAGAAGAGTTTGCGATCTACATCGTCGGCTCTGGTCGCATCAGCGTGCGGGGCATGACCAAAATCCAACATGGGGTCCGCTTTGTAAAAGCCATCGCTGCGGGTACTGTAATTCGCATTTCAATTAAAAAAGGCCGTTTAACGGCCTTTTTTGTTTCTTCTTGCTCGCGCTAATAGACCCACTTAAGGGATATGCCTGCTTCGTTAATGTAGTCTTTGCCCGCATCTCGGTATTTGTAAAAAGCGCTACTGCCGAATCGCTCGCCCCACTGATAAGCAACCGACAACTTAGCATTGTCTTCATCGACCCAATCGCTACGTGTGAACTCACCTTCAATTTGCACGCTCAGTTTGTCCGTCGCGAAAATAGTGAAAGCCCACTTTGCCACCACGTAACAGACCTTTCTCTGAGTTTAGTTTGGTATCTGTGCTTTTTGTCGTTCTTCTTCTCGAAATCCTCCCAAGCCATAAAAAGCATAAACATCGAGTTTTTCGTGAAGCGCATAGCGATACCCAGCGGAAAGCAGTGCTCTATC
>NZ_NPKW01000068.1:0-28817 GCF_002265885.1 Vibrio sp. 03_296 | reverse complement strand
AGTTCGAATCAGAAGTATACGTACTTTCTAAAGATGAAGGTGGTCGTCACACTCCATTCTTCAAAGGCTACCGTCCACAGTTCTACTTCCGTACAACTGACGTAACTGGTGATATCTCTCTACCAGAAGGCGTAGAAATGGTAATGCCTGGTGACAACATCCAAATGGTTGTTGAGCTAATCTCTCCAATCGCGATGGACGAAGGTCTACGTTTCGCGATCCGTGAAGGTGGCCGTACTGTTGGTGCTGGTGTTGTTGCTAAAATCTTTGAATAAGATTTGACGAACAGCTAGTAAAAAGGGCATCATTTGATGCCCTTTTTCTACGCTCAATATAATTTTTGCTGCTTTATTGTGCAGGGTTATCTTGAGTGAAGAAGAATTGATTGAGAAGTGATGCTTAATCAGAATAAATACGCTGTCGCTAACTGTGTGCAGCGATATGGAGTTTGCCCTGCAACAGCGGGGTTATTGTCGTCTATATTAAGACTTGTGACAGGTTGGTTTTATGAAAGCAAATAATGCTGAAACTCCTGATAGCTCTAATGCAGCAGATACCTTTAAGTGGGTAACCACTTTTGTTCTGCTTGCTGCCGCTGTTGTGGGTAATTACCTGTATGGTGAACTTTCTGTGGTGATTCGCGCTGCAGGTGTTGTTGTACTTATTGCTGCTGCGCTTGGTGTGGCTGCAACAACAACAAAAGGTAAAGAAGCGATTGTGTTTGCCAAAGAATCACGTATGGAAGTGCGCAAAGTCGTTTGGCCTACTCGCCAAGAAACTATGCAAACAACGTTGATCGTTTTGGCTGTAAGTATTGTAATGGCTCTGGTTCTGTGGGGCATTGACGGCATCATGGTTCGTCTAATTGCTTTCGCAACTGGGGTATAGAGGGTTTTAATTCATGAGTGAAGCTCCTAAAAAACGCTGGTATGTGGTTCAAGCCTTCTCTGGATTTGAAGGCCGTGTCGCTCAGTCTCTTCGTGAGCATATCAAAATGCACGGTATGGAAGAGTATTTTGGTGAAGTTCTAGTGCCGACTGAAGAAGTCGTAGAAATGCGTGCAGGTCAACGCCGTAAGTCTGAGCGTAAGTTCTTCCCTGGTTACGTCCTTGTTCAAATGATTATGAATGATGAATCATGGCACCTCGTTCGCAGTGTGCCGCGTGTCATGGGCTTCATTGGTGGTACTTCTGACCGTCCAGCTCCGATTTCTGATAAAGAAGCGGATGCGATTCTTAATCGCCTAGAGAAAGCAAGTGAAGCACCTCGTCCACGTACTATGTACGAAGTGGGTGAAGTGGTTCGTGTCAACGAAGGTCCATTTGCGGACTTTAACGGCACGGTTGAAGAAGTGGATTATGAGAAGAGCCGCCTGAAAGTGTCTGTATCGATCTTTGGTCGAGCGACACCGGTAGAGCTTGAATTTGGTCAGGTTGAAAAACTTGATTAAAAAAGCACCTTAATTGGGCTTGTACTAGGCGCGAATTATGACTATAATTTCGCGCCTTTTTGCTTCTATTGAGCAAAAAGTTTTGTTGATAACGGGGAGCTGATCAGAGATTAGCGTTTGAACCCAAGAATTAGGTATTATCATGGCTAAGAAAGTTGAAGCTTATATCAAGCTGCAAGTTGCTGCTGGTATGGCAAACCCAAGTCCACCGGTTGGTCCAGCATTAGGTCAACGTGGTGTTAACATCATGGAATTCTGTAAAGCGTTCAACGCGAAAACAGAATCAATGGAAAAAGGTCTTCCTGTTCCTGTTGTTATCACTGTATACAGCGACCGTTCTTTCACGTTCGTAACTAAGACTTCACCTGCTGCAGTTCTACTGAAGAAAGCGGCTGGCGTTAAGTCTGGTTCAGGTCGTCCAAACACTGAAAAAGTGGGTACTGTAACTGACGCTCAAATCCAAGAAATCGCAGAAGCTAAAGCTGCTGATATGACTGGTGCTGACATCGAAGCGATGAAGCGTTCTATCGCAGGTACTGCTCGTTCAATGGGCCTAGTGGTAGAGGGTTAATATCATGGCAAAACTAACTAAGCGCATGCGCGTTATCCGCGAAAAAGTTGATGTAACTCGTGAATACGAAATCAACGAAGCTGTTGCTCTTCTTAAAGAACTAGCGACTGCTAAGTTTGTTGAGTCTGTTGATGTTGCTGTAAACCTAGGCATCGATGCTCGTAAATCTGACCAAAACGTACGTGGTGCAACTGTACTGCCACACGGTACTGGCCGTGACGTTCGCGTTGCAGTATTTGCACAAGGTGCAAACGCTGAAGCAGCGAAAGCAGCTGGCGCAGACCTTGTTGGTATGGAAGATCTAGCTGAGCAAGTTAAGAAAGGCGAAATGAACTTCGACGTAGTTGTTGCTTCTCCGGATGCAATGCGCGTTGTAGGTCAACTAGGTACTATCCTAGGTCCTCGCGGTCTAATGCCAAACCCTAAAGTTGGTACTGTAACTCCTAACGTTGCTGAAGCGGTTAAGAACGCTAAAGCTGGTCAGGTTCGTTACCGTAACGACAAAAACGGTATCATCCACACTACTATCGGTAAAGTAGACTTCTCTGCTGAGCAAATCAAAGAGAACCTAGAAGCACTTCTAGTTGCTCTTAAGAAAGCTAAGCCATCTTCAGCTAAGGGTTCTTACCTGAAGAAAGTAAGCATCTCTACTACGATGGGTGCTGGTGTTGCTGTTGATCAGGGTACTCTGAGCACTCAAGCATAATCTATTTGCTTAGGCGCAAAAATTATGTATAATTTTGCGCCTAATATTTGTGGTTGGGGCTGAACTTTGGTTCTTTGAGTACTTTGTTACTCTATGAATTAAGACCCAGTCTCCGTCCAAGACCGTAGGTGCCAGTTTTCGAACTGACTTAATTTTCCTACGTAGATGGTGCCCGAACTGACAGAAAGCTCTATGTAAATAGTTACCTTTCTTCTGGGAAAAGCACCTCAATAGCTCTCACTGTTGTGATAATAGTGAGTGGTGTAACAACAACCAGGAGTTAATCCAAGATGGCTTTAAATCTTCAAGACAAAAAAGCAATTGTTGCTGAAGTCAACGAAGCTGCCGCTGGTGCACTTTCTGCAGTTGTAGCTGACTCTCGTGGCGTATCTGTTGATGCGATGACTACTCTACGTAAACAAGCTCGTGAAGCGGGTGTTTACATGAAAGTTGTTCGTAACACACTAGCACGCCGTGCGGTTGAAGGTACTCAGTATGAGTGTCTAACTGACACTTTCACTGGTCCTTCTCTAATCGCGTTCTCTAACGAGCACCCAGGTGCTGCAGCGCGTCTTTTTAAAGACTTCGCTAAAGAGAACAAAAAATTCGAGATCAAAGCTGCTGCATTTGAAGGCGCGCTAACTGACGCTGAAGTTCTAGCAACGCTACCAACTTACGACGAAGCAATCGCACGTCTAATGATGTGTCTGAAAGAAGCTTCTGCAGGCAAGCTGGTTCGTACTATCGCTGCTATCCGCGATCAAAAAGAAGCTGCGTAATTCGCATTGCTTTTTACTGGTTGCTTAATAAACTTATTGTTGACTTAAAAGAGAATTGTTATGTCTATTACTAACGAGCAAATCCTAGACGCTATCGCAGAAATGTCTGTAACACAAGTTGTTGAACTAATCTCTGCAATGGAAGAAAAATTCGGTGTTACTGCAGCTGCTGCTGTAGTTGCAGGTGGCGCAGCAGCTGGTGCAGCTGTTGAAGAGCAAACTGAATTCAACGTTATCCTAGCTTCTGCTGGTGCTAACAAAGTTGCTGTAATCAAAGCAGTGCGTGGCGCAACTGGTCTTGGCCTGAAAGAAGCTAAAGCTCTAGTTGACGGCGCTCCAGCAGCACTGAAAGAAGGCGTTGAGAAAGCTGAAGCTGAAGCTCTTAAGAAAGAGCTAGAAGAAGCTGGTGCAACTGTTGAGATCAAGTAATTATTACTTAGTCTCCTAGCCTAACGGCTAATGGCTGGTGGTTTTTTAACCACCGGCCTTTTTGCGCTGTAGGGTATAGGCGAATTTTCCTGCTGTTTAAGCGCCTTTATCCAAGCAAAAAACATTTCATTCATTCGCAATGAAATGTCACTACAGTAAACAGTTATATTAGTCTCTGTCCCTTACCCCCCTTAAGAAACTAGGAGCGGGCGGACAGTTTGGGTCACTTATCAGCGAGCTGAGGAACCCCATGGTTTACTCTTATACCGAGAAAAAGCGCATCCGTAAGGACTTTGGTACTCGTCCACAAGTTTTGGACATTCCATACCTGCTATCGATCCAGCTCGATTCGTTCGATAAATTTATCGAACAGGATCCTGAAGGACAGTACGGTCTTGAGGCTGCTTTCCGTTCTGTATTCCCTATTCAGAGCTACAATGGTAATTCTGAGCTGCAATACGTTAGCTACCGTCTTGGTGAGCCAGTTTTTGATGTTAAAGAATGTCAAATCCGTGGTGTAACTTATTCAAAACCACTTCGCGTAAAGCTACGCCTAGTTATTTTTGATAAAGACGCGCCTGCAGGCACTGTAAAAGACATTAAAGAACAAGAAGTCTACATGGGTGAAATTCCACTCATGACAGACAATGGTACCTTTGTGATTAACGGTACCGAGAGGGTTATCGTATCTCAGCTACATCGAAGCCCAGGTGTGTTCTTCGACAGCGACAAAGGTAAGACTCACTCTTCTGGTAAAGTTCTGTACAACGCGCGTATCATTCCTTACCGTGGTTCATGGCTTGATTTTGAGTTTGATCCTAAGGACAACCTGTACGTACGTATCGACCGTCGTCGTAAGCTACCATCAACCATCATTCTTCGTGCACTAGGTAAGAGCACTGAAGAGATCTTGGATACTTTCTTCGAAAAAGTGAATTTCGAAGTGAAAGACCAGACGCTAATGATGGAGTTGGTACCAGACCGCCTACGTGGTGAAACGGCAACGTTTGATATCGAAGCAAACGGCACTGTCTATGTAGAGAAAGGTCGTCGTGTTACGGCACGCCACATCCGTCAGCTTGAAAAAGAAGGCGTTGATCAGATCGAAGTACCAGTTGAGTACATCGTAGGCAAAGTGTCGTCAAAAGATTACATCAATGAAGCGACTGGCGAGATCATCGTTGCAGCGAACCAGGAAATCAGCCTTGAAGCATTGGCTAAGCTATCTCAAGCTGGCCACAAGCAGCTAGAAGTCCTGTTTACAAACGATTTAGACCATGGCCCATTCATGTCAGAAACACTACGCATCGACAGCTCTGTTGATCGTATTTCTGCACTGGTAGAAATCTACCGCATGATGCGCCCTGGTGAGCCACCAACGAAAGAAGCTGCTGAAGCTCTATTCGAAAGCTTGTTCTTCTCCGAAGAGCGTTATGACCTATCGACTGTTGGCCGCATGAAGTTCAACAGCTCTATTGGCCGTGATGACGCAGAAGAGCAAGGCACACTTGATGAAACTGATATCATCGAAGTGATGAAGAAGCTGATCGCTATCCGTAACGGTAAAGGCGAAGTGGACGATATCGACCACCTAGGTAACCGCCGTATCCGTTCTGTTGGCGAAATGGCTGAAAACCAATTCCGTGTTGGTCTAGTACGTGTTGAACGTGCAGTTAAAGAACGTCTGAGCCTAGGCGATCTTGACGCAGTGATGCCACAAGACTTGATCAATGCGAAGCCAATTTCTGCGGCAGTAAAAGAGTTCTTTGGCTCTTCTCAGCTGTCTCAGTTTATGGACCAAAACAACCCGCTATCAGAAGTTACGCACAAGCGTCGTATTTCTGCATTGGGTCCTGGTGGTCTTACTCGTGAGCGTGCTGGTTTCGAAGTTCGAGACGTACACGTAACTCACTACGGCCGCCTATGTCCGATCGAAACGCCTGAAGGTCCGAACATCGGTCTGATCAACTCTCTATCAGCATTTGCACGTTGTAACGAGTACGGTTTCCTAGAGACGCCATACCGTCGTGTTGTTGATGGTGTTGTGACAGACGAAGTGGATTACCTATCAGCGATCGAAGAAGGTCAATTCGTTATCGCTCAGGCGAACGCGAAGCTGAACGAAGATGGTACTTTCGCCGATGAGCTTATCACTGCTCGTCAAAAAGGCGAATCTGGTCTGCACCCACGCGAACATGTTGATTACATGGACGTTGCAACTAACCAGGTAGTATCTATCGCAGCATCGCTAATCCCGTTCCTAGAACACGATGATGCTAACCGCGCTCTAATGGGTGCGAACATGCAACGTCAGGCGGTTCCTACTCTGAAAGCAGAGAAACCACTTGTAGGTACAGGTATTGAGCGTAACGTAGCGGTTGACTCTGGTGTAACGTCGGTTGCTAAACGCGGCGGTATTATCCAGTCAGTTGACGCATCTCGTATCGTGGTGAAGGTTAATGAAGAAGAGTTGATTCCTGGCGAAGCGGGTATCGATATCTACAACCTAACCAAATACACTCGTTCTAACCAAAACACTTGTATCAACCAGCGTCCATGTGTGATGCCTGGCGAACCAGTACTACGTGGTGATGTGCTTGCTGATGGTCCTTCAACAGACCTAGGTGAACTTGCACTTGGTCAGAACATGCGTATCGCGTTCATGCCTTGGAACGGCTACAACTTCGAAGACTCGATCTTAGTATCTGAGCGCGTAGTTCAAGAAGACCGCTTCACGACTATCCACATTCAAGAACTGACTTGTGTGGCGCGTGATACCAAGCTGGGTTCGGAAGAAATCACAGCGGATATTCCAAACGTAGGTGAATCTGCTCTGTCTAAACTAGACGAGTCAGGTATCGTTTACATCGGTGCTGAAGTGAAGGGTGGCGACATCCTAGTTGGTAAAGTAACGCCAAAAGGCGAAACTCAGCTAACGCCTGAAGAGAAGCTACTACGTGCAATCTTCGGTGAAAAAGCATCTGACGTTAAAGATACATCACTACGTGTACCAAACTCTGTTTCAGGTACCATCATCGACGTTCAAGTTTTCACTCGCGATGGCGTAGAGAAAGACAAGCGTGCGCTTGAAATTGAACAGATGCAGCTGAAAGAAGCGAAGAAAGACCTAACGGAAGAATTCCAGATTCTGGAAGGCGGTCTTCTAAACCGTGTTAAAGCGGTTCTTCTATCAGGTGGTTACTCTGAAGCGAAGCTAGATACAACTGATCGTAAGAAGTGGTTAGAACTGACTCTTGAAGACGACGCACTGCAAACTCAGCTTGAGCAACTTGCAGAGCAGTACGACGAGCTAAAAGCAGACTTCGATAAGAAGTTTGAAACCAAGCGTCGTAAGATCACTCAAGGTGATGACCTAGCACCTGGCGTACTGAAGATCGTTAAAGTTTACCTAGCAGTGAAACGTCGTATCCAGCCTGGTGATAAGATGGCCGGTCGTCACGGTAACAAGGGTGTAATCTCTAAGATCAACCCTGTTGAAGACATGCCATACGACGAAAAAGGCCAGCCTGTTGATATCGTACTAAACCCACTGGGTGTACCTTCGCGTATGAACATCGGTCAGATCCTAGAAGTACACTTAGGTCTGGCAGCGAAAGGTATTGGTGACAAGATCAACCAGATGGTTAAAGAGCAGCAAGAACTAGCGAAATTCCGCGAATTCCTGCAAAAAGTTTACGATCTAGGCGAAACTCGCCAGAAAGTAGACATCGCTTCTCTGTCTGATGAAGAAGTTCGTACTCTGATTGGCAACCTACGTGGTGGCTTACCGATTGCGACTCCAGTATTTGACGGTGCGTCTGAAGCATCAATCAAAGAGCTACTAAAGCTTGGCGATCTGCCAGAGTCTGGTCAGCTAACTCTGTTTGATGGTCGCACAGGTGATGCGTTTGAGCGTCCTGTAACCGTAGGTTACATGTACATGCTGAAACTGAACCACCTTGTAGATGACAAGATGCACGCACGTTCTACTGGTTCGTACAGTCTGGTAACTCAGCAACCACTAGGTGGTAAAGCTCAGTTCGGTGGTCAGCGTTTCGGTGAGATGGAAGTATGGGCACTAGAAGCATACGGTGCTGCTTACACGCTACAAGAAATGCTAACGGTTAAGTCGGATGACGTTAACGGCCGTACTAAGATGTACAAAAACATCGTAGATGGTAACCACGCGATGGAACCTGGCATGCCTGAATCGTTCAACGTACTGTTGAAAGAGATCCGCTCGCTAGGTATCAACATCGAGCTAGAAGACGAACAGTAATCCGTCCGGGTTATTTGGTAGAAAGCAGCCAGTTTCACACGGCTGGCTGCTTTTAACTCCTTACAGGAGCTGATTGTGAAAGACTTATTAAACTTTCTGAAAGCACAGCATAAGACCGAAGAATTTGATGCAATCAAAATCGGTCTGTCTTCACCAGACATGATTCGTTCATGGTCTTTTGGTGAAGTTAAAAAACCTGAAACGATCAACTATCGTACGTTCAAACCTGAACGCGATGGTCTATTCTGTGCGCGTATCTTTGGCCCAGTAAAAGACTACGAGTGTCTTTGTGGTAAATACAAGCGCCTGAAGCACCGTGGTGTGATCTGTGAGAAATGTGGTGTAGAAGTTACTCAGACTAAAGTTCGTCGTGACCGTATGGGCCACATCGAACTGGCTTCTCCAGTTGCTCACATCTGGTTCCTAAAATCGCTACCGTCTCGTATCGGTCTACTGATGGATATCCCTCTACGTGATATCGAGCGTGTTCTTTACTTCGAAATGTACGTAGTTACTGAACCTGGTATGACGGATCTAGAAAAATCTCAGATGCTGACTGAAGAAGAGTATCTGGATCGTCTAGAAGAGTGGGGCGACGAGTTCACTGCGAAAATGGGTGCAGAAGCGATCAAGGACCTACTAGGTTCAATGGATCTGCACGCTGAAGTTGAGCAGATGCGCGAAGAGCTAGATACCACTAACTCTGAAACTAAGCGTAAGAAACTGACTAAGCGTTTGAAACTGGTTGAAGCGTTTATCTCTTCAGGCAACAACCCTGAGTGGATGATCCTAACTGTACTTCCAGTTCTTCCGCCAGATCTACGTCCTCTAGTACCACTAGATGGCGGTCGCTTTGCGACTTCAGATCTGAACGACCTATACCGTCGTGTGATCAACCGTAACAACCGTTTGAAGCGTCTTCTAGAGCTAGCTGCTCCGGACATCATCGTACGTAACGAAAAACGTATGCTGCAAGAGTCTGTTGATGCGCTACTGGATAACGGTCGTCGTGGTCGTGCGATCACAGGTTCGAACAAGCGTCCTTTGAAATCTCTTGCTGATATGATCAAGGGTAAACAAGGTCGTTTCCGTCAGAACCTTCTAGGTAAACGTGTAGACTACTCTGGCCGTTCTGTAATCACAGTAGGTCCATACCTTCGTCTGCACCAGTGTGGTCTTCCGAAGAAGATGGCACTTGAGCTGTTCAAACCATTCATCTACAGCAAGCTTGAGACTCGTGGCCTAGCGACGACAATCAAAGCGGCTAAGAAGATGGTAGAGCGTGAAGAAGCGGTTGTTTGGGATATCCTAGACGAAGTAATCCGTGAACACCCAGTACTATTGAACCGTGCACCGACACTTCACCGTCTTGGTATTCAGGCATTCGAACCAGTACTGATCGAAGGTAAAGCGATTCAGCTACACCCACTTGTGTGTGCGGCATACAACGCGGACTTCGATGGTGACCAAATGGCGGTTCACGTACCTCTAACACTAGAGGCACAGCTTGAAGCTCGTACTCTGATGATGTCGACAAACAACATTCTGTCGCCAGCGTCAGGTGATCCGATCATCGTACCTTCTCAGGACGTTGTATTGGGTCTGTACTACATGACTCGTGAAATGATCAACGCGAAAGGCGAAGGCATGTACCTAGCAGGTCCTGCTGAAGCTGAAAAAGCATACCGCACTAAGACTGCAGCACTGCACGCGCGCGTTAAAGTTCGTATCACTGAGACAGTGGTTGATGAAGATGGTCACAGCACAACAGAAACTAAGATGGTGGACACCACTATCGGCCGTGCTATGTTGTGGCAAATCGTACCGAAAGGCCTACCGTTCAGCATCGTTAACCAAAAGCTAGGTAAGAAGCAGATTTCTAACCTACTTAACGAGGCATACCGTAAGCTAGGTCTGAAAGACACAGTAATCTTCGCTGACCAAATCATGTACACCGGTTTTGCTTACGCTGCACTTTCTGGCGTGTCTGTTGGTATCGACGACATGGTTGTACCACCAGCGAAGTACACGGAAATCGCAGAAGCGGAAGAAGAAGTACGTGAAATCCAGGAACAATACCAGTCTGGTCTTGTAACTGCTGGCGAACGTTACAACAAAGTGATCGATATTTGGGCATCGACCAACGATCGCGTAGCGAAAGCGATGATGGAGAACCTTTCTTCTGAAACGGTCATCAACCGTGACGGTGAAGAAGAACAGCAAGAGTCTTTCAACAGCATCTACATGATGGCGGACTCAGGTGCTCGTGGTTCTGCAGCTCAGATTCGTCAGCTAGCGGGTATGCGTGGTCTGATGGCGCGTCCAGATGGTTCAATCATCGAAACGCCGATCACTGCAAACTTTAAAGAAGGTCTAAACGTACTTCAGTACTTTATCTCAACGCACGGTGCTCGTAAGGGTCTTGCGGATACGGCACTGAAAACAGCGAACTCGGGTTACCTAACTCGTCGTCTAGTAGACGTTGCACAAGACGTGGTTGTAACAGAACACGACTGTGGCACGCTAGAAGGCGTCGAAATGATGCCTCATATCGAGGGTGGTGACGTTAAAGTAGCATTGACTGAGCTTGCGCTAGGTCGTGTGGTTGCTGAAGACATCGTTAAGCCTGGTACTGAAGAAATTCTTATCCCGCGTAACACGCTATTGGATGAGAAATGGTGTCAGATCATCAATGACAACTCAGTTGACAAGATCACCGTACGTTCTGTTGTAACGTGTGACTCTGACTTCGGTTGTTGTGCACAGTGTTACGGTCGTGACCTAGCACGTGGTCACCTAGTGAACCAAGGTGAAGCAGTGGGTGTAATTGCTGCTCAGTCTATCGGTGAACCTGGTACACAGCTAACGATGCGTACGTTCCACATCGGTGGTGCGGCATCGACAGCAGCAGCAGAAAACAGCGTTCAAGTTAAGAACAACGGTTCTGTTAAGCTGAACAACGCGAAATTCGTTATCAATAAAGATGGCAAGCTAGTAATCACTTCTCGTGCTTCTGAGCTGACTATCATTGATGAATTCGGTCGTACCAAAGAGAAACACAAACTGCCTTACGGTTCTTCACTGAGCAAGGCAGATGGCGACGCAGTAACTGCTGGTGAAACAGTAGCAAACTGGGAAGCGCACACCATGCCAATCATCACTGAAGTGGCAGGTCGTGTTCAATTCGTTGACATGATTGATGGTGTAACTGTTTCTCGTCAAACAGACGATCTAACTGGTCTATCTTCAAGCGAAGTGACGGATGCCGCGGCTCGCCCAGCAGCAGGTAAAGATATGCGTCCAGCTATCAAACTTGTTGATGCGGCAGGTAACGATGTAATGATCCCTGGTACAGATATGCCAGCTCAATACTTCCTACCTGGTAAAGCGATCGTGAACATCGAAGATGGCGCTGAAGTAGGCATTGGTGACACTCTAGCTCGTATTCCTCAGAAATCGGGCGGTAACAAAGACATCACCGGTGGTCTACCACGCGTAGCTGACCTATTTGAAGCTCGTAAGCCGAAAGAGCCAGCTATCCTTGCAGAACACACTGGTACTGTAAGCTTCGGTAAAGAGACCAAAGGTAAGCGTCGTCTGATTATCACTCGTGAGGGTGGTGAGACATACGAAGAGATGATTCCTAAGCATCGTCAGTTGAACGTGTTCGAAGGTGAGCGCGTTGAACGTGGTGACGTAATTGCTGATGGTCCAGAAGCTCCACACGATATCCTGCGTCTACGTGGTATCCACGCAGTGACCCAGTACATCGCAAACGAGGTTCAGGAAGTTTACCGTCTGCAAGGCGTTAAGATTAACGATAAGCACATTGAGACTATCGTTCGTCAGATGCTACGTAAGTGTACTATTACTCATGCTGGTGACTCTGAGTTCCTACCAGGTGAGACAGTAGAATACTCACAAGTGAAGATTGCTAACCGTAATCTAGAAGCAGAAGGCAAAGAGCCAGCTCGCTTCGAACGTGAGCTACTAGGTATCACTAAAGCGTCTCTTGCAACTGAATCGTTCATCTCTGCAGCATCGTTCCAGGAAACGACTCGCGTACTAACAGAAGCAGCCGTTTCTGGTAAACGTGATGATCTACGTGGCCTGAAAGAGAACGTGATTGTAGGTCGTCTGATCCCAGCTGGTACAGGTTTTGCCTACCACCAAGATCGTCAGGCGAAACGTGCTCAAGAGCAAGAAGGTCCATCTGCTGCGCAAGCAACGGATAACCTAGCGGCGCTACTGAACGCAGGTTTCTCTTCAGACGAGTAATCGCTGATTGAAGCATAAAAAAGGCACCTTTCGAGGTGCCTTTTGTTTATCTATTGCTATCATATCGCTTGTCTAGCCACAAAATAAACCCGCATACAGCGGGTTCATCGAGGCAAGTGAAATCGGAGGCGTGATGGATAGCTAAGCGCCCGGTGGGACGGAAAGGCTATCGGCAATCAGTTGAATCAAGTGATCTTCGACCTCAAAGCGTAATTCAATGATCTCGCCAACCTTCGAGAGATCGGGTTCGAAGCTTTCAAGAGGATCATCTTCACCCACACTTGCGTACATATCTGTGAAACTGAGCAAAGGTTCGGTCGTGAGTACGATTTTTGCGTAGGTTTCATTAATCTCTGTCGTGGCTTCAAAACCTGTGGCGCGCCATTTATCCATGACCATGTCATAAATCTTAAAGTGGCCTTCAGAAATATAGTCGACTAAGTGCTGACAGAATTGCTGTAATTCGTGGGGAGAGGGAAGTTCTAAAACGTTGGATTTGGTTGAACAGGGCTGCAGTGCAGCAAGCTTACAATATTCGACAATCAACGATTGGCGAGTTTCTAACCAATGGTCAATGACTTCACTAGAGCCACCCCATTGTTCTTGTGTTTGTTTGAATTTTTTTAGCATGACCATGCCCTCATGAGCTCATCACGAAACCGTGATCGTTTCCTTTGCATAGTGAAGCCAGTACCTTGGCAAATTGACCAACCGGATACAAACTCTTGTCCTTCCTAGAATTTATAGCTTGAAACGACATCGTCTACAAATTCTGGTATGAAATTAGATTGCCAGTAAAATGAATCAACTGCAAGCGATGAGGAATAGGAATGTTATCGAATAGTGACAGCAAGCATGGCCAGAAAGCATATTGGTGCGTTGTGTCGGGCAGTGACCTTTGGCTGGTGGATGGGCAACTTCCCCTTGCGACAAGCAATGAGCTCAACTTAGTGGCAGAAAAGGCGCAGCAAATCGGCAGCTATAACCATCATCCCGTCATGTGGCTCAACGAAGCAGATGTCGAGCAGAGTTTAGAAATGCACTCGCTGCGTGAGTGTTTGCATTTTCCTGAGCCTCTCTTTTTGCTCATGAGCAAAGCCATTCAATATGGCCATATGACGCAAACAATGCGTTTTTGTCCTCAGTGTGGTGGACGCAATCACCTTAATCACAACCAACTCGCGATGCAGTGTGGGGAATGCCGGACCTTGCATTACCCGAGAATTTTCCCATGTATTATTGTTGCGGTGCGAAAGCAGCAGCGTATTTTGTTGGCACAGCACCCCAGACACCGCAATGGTATGTATACCGTGATCGCTGGTTTTGTAGAGGTTGGTGAAACATTGGAACAGTGCGTCGCTCGAGAGGTGAAAGAAGAAACCGGCATTGAAGTGACCAACATTCGTTACTTTGGTAGTCAACCATGGGCCTTTCCTTCCAGTATGATGATGGCCTTTTTGGCGGATTACCACGCCGGAGAGTTGAAACCAGACTACAGCGAGTTAGCGGATGCTAAATGGTTCGCCAGTGACAATTTGCCCCCCGTCGCACCAACAGGCACGATAGCTAGAGCGTTAATAGAACAAACGTTGCTTAATATGGGATCTGACTCGTAACTGTATAAAATAACAGCGCTTAATCATTTTTGAGACACTTTTATTGATACTCTAATCGGGATGTTATTCTGTAATGATAATCTTATAAATAATGGAGTATGAATTATGAAAGCAAGTTATTGGTTAGGTGCCTTAGTCATTCTGACATTGTCAGGAACTGCAAATGCCAGCATTGAGGTCAAAGCGAAGCGGATGCTGACTGAAAAAACCATGACGGAAAATATGGCGAAGGTGCAAAGTGCATGCGGAAACCAAACGCTGCAGGCCAATATCGATTGGAGTGCTTGGGATGGCTACAATTTTGCAGAAGAAAGATTGGATCCGGTAAAAACCACTGGTTGGCTTGGTGGTCTGATCAACTACATCTATGACGATATGGTGAAGCTTTGCACTACGACTGAACATGCCGAATTATACAAAGCAGAGTTCCAAAAAGTAGAGAAGATCCAATTTGCCGGTCAGGAGTCAATTAAAGCTCGCAAGTCCTCATTCGCATTAGCTGATGGTGGCAAAGTGCTGAATGTTTCGTTGAATCCAAATGCCGCGTATGATTCTTCGACTTTGAAGTACATCAAGCAAGCTTGGAACTAATGACATGAAGAAGACCATTCTCTCTCTCTTAGCCATGTCATTAAGTTTTTCAGCCAGTGCGAGCGACGCTTACAGTCTGGAAGATTTGAAGGCGCTGCAAGCTTCGCAAAGTTGGCAAGAATTATTGGCACATGCGAACGATATTCGCCCATCACAGCGTGACACTCAGTGGAAGGCGTTGGTGGAGCAAGCAGCACTGGGGTCTTTTACTCAGTCTATCCAAGCGGGAAATAGCGACAAAGCGATTTACCTTGGACAAGAAGTGCTACAGGTGTATCCATTTTTGAGTCAGTCAGACGCTTTCACGCAAACTTTCTCTGAACAGTTGGTCAAAGCGGCGCAACCGTGCGTGCGTTACTCTGCCGAAAGCTGTGTGGAGAATTATGGCAATCTGCTTGCAACCTTATCGCCTCAAGCGGAGTTGAGCTTTGCTGAAGGGGTTAAAGTTTACCAGAACGTATCTAAGTCTCTATCAGTGCCATTTTTTGCTTCTGCGGTGAAGCAATCATCTCAATACTGTGCGGATGAAAAAGTAGCGAATGCGCTGCTGTACACTTTAGAACGCCCGAAAAATGCGAATTTTGCCTTGGCAAAAGAAGTGGCAACCACCGTTTGTGTCGGGACGGCTTTGGCAAATTTTGAAAATTATGTTATCGAATCCAAATCGGTTCGAGCGGCTCTTTGTCCGACTTATGTCAGCAAAGGCTATGTAAAAGGCATCATCAAACAAGTGTGTGAATCTTGATTAGATGCAACTTAAATGTGAAAGGCCACCAGATTGGTGGTCTTTTAATTTGTTGAAAAATAAATAAAAAAAACCCTCCGAGAGGGAGGGGGTAAGTAAGATGTCGTTATGAGATGCTGAACACTGAGTGCTCAGTTTGTAATTATAGTTTTCGCTAGCGAACAAATTTTTAACACTGTTATTTGTTGGGTGCAAACTAAGCATTGATTTAAAAGTTAATAACTTGATCCAGGGCGCAAAGCAGGCGGTATTTTGTGCTAAATCAGTGTTAGAATGGCGCTCTTATAAAAAAGCCTAACAACTGGAATTACGGAATGACTGAATTAAAAAATGATCGTTATCTGCGTGCATTACTGAAAGAGCCTGTAGATTGCACACCGGTATGGATGATGCGTCAGGCAGGTCGTTACCTACCAGAATACAAAGCAACGCGTGCTCAAGCGGGCGATTTCATGTCTTTGTGTAAAAATGCAGAGCTCGCGTCTGAAGTGACTCTTCAGCCACTTCGCCGCTTTCCGCTGGATGCTGCCATTCTGTTCTCTGATATCCTGACTATCCCAGATGCGATGGGATTAGGTCTGCGCTTCTCAACAGGCGAAGGCCCGATCTTCGATAACCCAATCACATGCAAAGCAGACGTCGAAAAAATCGGCGTGCCGGATCCAGAAGGTGAGCTGCAATATGTCATGAACGCTGTGCGTCAAATCCGCAAAGACTTGAACGGTGACGTACCGCTGATTGGTTTTTCTGGTAGCCCGTGGACGCTCGCCACTTACATGGTTGAAGGCGGCAGCTCAAAAGCCTTCACTAAGATCAAGAAAATGATGTACGCAGAACCACAAACTCTGCACCTACTTCTCGATAAGCTAGCAGACAGCGTTATCGAATACCTAAACGCACAAATTAAAGCGGGTGCGCAATCAGTAATGGTATTTGATACTTGGGGGGGCGTACTGACGCCACGAGACTACAACCTCTTCTCACTGCAATACATGCATAAGATTGTGGATGGTCTGATTCGTGAAAACGATGGCCGCCGCGTACCTGTGACGCTCTTTACCAAGAATGGTGGCATGTGGCTAGAGCAGATTGCGGCGACGGGTTGCGATGCTGTTGGCCTTGATTGGACCATCAACATTGCAGACGCGAAAGCGCGTGTCGGTGACAAAGTGGCCCTGCAAGGCAATATGGATCCATCGATGCTCTACGCTTCTCACGATCGCATTCGTGAAGAAGTGGCCTCTATCCTAGAAGGATTTGGCCATGGTGGTACTGGACACGTGTTCAACTTGGGTCACGGTATTCATCTTGACGTTCCACCAGAAAACGCGGGTGTCTTTGTTGAGGCGGTTCACGAGCTTTCTAAGCCATACCACCAATAAAAAGCACTCTCTGTTAGCAATTAAAAAACCAGCTTCGGCTGGTTTTTGTTTTTCGCTTCTGCCTCAGCGGTGTACAGCGAAAGGTGCTTTTGGGTTGCCATGATCCCAATGCTTTTTAGCGCTCAACTTTGCTTAGGGAGAGTCGCTGATGTACTTGTTGGCGAAGGTAGGGCACGGTTTGTTCTTCAAACCAAGGATTCTTTCTCAACCACAGTGTGTTCCTAGGCGAGGGGTGAGGAAGTGGCAGGTAATCGGGTAGCCAAGCTTGCCAATTTTGTACCGTTTCAGTCAGTGTTTTTGGTTTGTTCGATAGATAACGGTTTTGTGCATATTGACCAATCAACAGTGTCAGTTCGATATTGGGTAAGTGTTTCAGTAAGGCCTCATGCCACAGCGGTGCGCACTCTTTTCGTGGCGGAAGATCGCCAGATTGCCCTTGTCCGGGATAGCAAAATCCCATCGGCATGATGGCGATCTGTTTTGGGTCATAAAAAGTCTGCTTTTCAATGTCTAACCACGCTCTTAAGCGATTGCCACTGGCATCATTCCACGGAATGGATGTGTGGTGGACTTTGGTCCCTGGCGCTTGTCCAATGATCAAAATCTTCGCCTCTGAGTGAGCTTGAACAACAGGGTTAGCACCGAGCGGCAAGGCGGAGGCACACACTTGGCAAGCCCGGATTTGAGTTAACAGCGGCTCAAGCGGCATGCATCAATACCCTTTGGTGAAGCTGACTTGATGGTTGAGCGGGTACCCTTCAAGCCAACGATGGTAATTTTCTGCAAACAGTGCCATCACTTTCTCAGGAAAGCTCAGCGCGGCAATATGCGGCGTGATAGTGATTTGTTTGAGCCCCCAAAATGGATGATCCGTGACGAGGGGTTCTTGTTCAAATACATCCAAGAACGCATGTTCAACCCAGTGATTTTTAATCGCCAAAAGTAGTGCCGCATTGTCAATGACATCCCCACGTCCAACATTAAATAGCAGAGCATGACGACAGTGGCTTAGGCTCGCTTGGTTCAACAAGTGGTGAGTGTGTTCTGTGCTAGGCAGGGTGTTGACCACGATGTGTGCTTGCTTCAAGGCCGCTGCTAGCTCATTGATGTGATAGGTTTGCTGAAAATGGCTACCGTTTGGCGGAATGCCTGTACGATTGACGCCAATAGTGTGTAACCCCATCGCCGAGCAGGCAAGCGCTAGGTGATTACCTATGCTCCCTGTGCCTAAGATGGTGATCGTTTTGCCCTCTAGGGAAGAGTAGGGATGCGGTTGCCAGAGACGTTGCTGTTGTTGCTCGGCATAGCGGGCAAAGTGGCGATAGTGTTGAATGGCGTAGCCGATGACGTATTCCGCGATCAAGGGGCCAAAAATCCCACGGACATTGGTTAGCTTGTAATCTCGTCGTAACTCAGGTTGCATGAGCGCGTTCACGCCAGCGTAAGTCGATTGTAGCCATTCGAGCTGGTGGCACTCAGACAAGCGTGGTGCAATGTGAGGTGGCGCCGCGAGGATGATATTGGCTTGCTCGATGTCCTCAGTGAGCGCTAAATCAGGTAACGCGTGATCAGCAAGCAGTTGGCGATAGGTCTCGTTGTCTTCGGTAACAATGAAAATCTTGTGTTTTGACTGATGCATTAACTTTTTTCCCTGTGGCGAATCAAGTACACTTCCGCTGTCTTTTTCCGCAATGATTGAGTGATTATGCTACAGAATCCCCTACAGGTCCGTTTAGAAAAACTGGAACCTTGGCAACAAATAACCTTCATGACGTGTTTGTGTGAACGTATGTACCCAAACTACGCCATGTTTTGTGATAGCACTGGTTTCGCGGAACCAAGAGGTTATCGCAACATTTTAGACAGTGTATGGGAAATTCTCACGGTGAAAAACGCTAAGGTGAATTTTGAGCGTCAACTTGAGAAGTTGGAAGAGCTCTTCCCTAGCGCGGAAGAGTTCGATCTTTATGCGGTTTATCCTGCCATGGATGCGTGCCAATCTCTCTCCACCTTACTGCACGGTTTGCTTGATCGCGACTATCTGTTCGACTCGATGATTAAGATCAGTCAGCAATCGGTGCAAACAGTGGTGGATTTAGAGCAAGCTCAAGGCAGTGACGCGATCACCAATGAAAACCAGAAAGCGAACGAAGCGGTTTGTGCTGAATGGGATGTGCAGTGGGCGATTTTCCGTCCTTTACGTGAAGCACAAGAGCGTGATATCGACTTGATTAAAGATTTACGCCAAGAGTTGAGGGATGACCCGATCAGCAACTTGGGCATCACACTGTTGTAATGATAAGCAAAAGGCTCCAATGGAGCCTTTTGTTGTTTTAACACTTGAGCAAGCTACGACTTCGTTTTGTCGTTACTTCCTTCATCTTCATCGTCGTCGCGGCTTTCAATCATGCCGTGCTTGCTTTTCCAGCGTTCCCAACGTTGGTAAGCCAGCTCTTGCATGTCTTGGCTCTTATCAGCTTCGTCGATGATCTCTTCCCCGAGTAGATATTCAAAAATATCTTCTAAGGTGACGAGGCCGAGCACGGTGCCATACTCATCAACCACGATAGAAAGTTGTAAGCGTTTTGCCATCATTTGATCAAACGCTTTAGGCAAAGCAAGTGTGTTCATGATGACGTGAATAGGGCGCATCACGGAACCCAGTTGTTTCTCTCCGGCCCCAGATTGCTGCAGTTTGAATAGCTCTAAGCGGTGGACAAAACCAATGATGTTGTCTTTCTGCTCGCTGTAAACCAGTGGGCGAGAGAAAGGTGTCTCTTTGTGCTCAGCGAGAAACTCGTTAATGGTGGTGGTGGCATCCACTCGAAAAACCACAGGTCGAGGTGTCATCACCTGCGTTACCGGTACATCTTGAATGCCGAGCAAGTTACTCAGAATTTTAGACTCGCCCTCTGCAAACTCGCCGCTTTCGCGTGCTAAGATCGCCATCGCTGATAGTTCATCGCGCATTTTGGGTAGTTCTTGATTGCGTGCTAAACGCTTGGTGATTTGCTCTGAGAACCAAACAAAGGGTGTTAGGGCCCAAACCATCCAGCGCAAGGTAGTGGCGGCGGATGGCGCCAGTTGTCGCCAGTAAGTGGCACCAATGGTCTTAGGGACGATTTCCGAAAGCACAAGAATGCCGAGCGTTAGGACGCCAGAGAATACCCCCAACCATTCGCTACCAAAAACAACAGCCGCTTGCGCACCTGCCGTTGCCGCACCGATGGTATGTGCTATGGTGTTTAATGTGAGGATAGAAGCCAACGGGCGATCAATGTCCGCTTTGAGTTTCGTCAGCGGTTCAGCCGCAGGATGGCCTTGTTGTCTGAGTTGAGCAATATAGCTTGGACTGATGCTCAGTAGTACCGCCTCCAGCACAGAACAGATGAAAGAAATACCAATAGCAATCGAAATATAGAAAGTAAGCAGTAGCATAGTTGCCCTTGAAGAAGTCACGAGTTCACGTCTACACTGAGACAAAGTGCATTATCTAATGGTCGTAGACTCCTTGTAAATAGGTGCTTCGGCAGTGAAAACCAAGCTTCGGGTATGGTTATTCGGTAACAATTTGTGAGTTATTACTCAGAAAACGGTTAAAAGTAAGGCACTAAAGCGAAAGATTGACGACAAACCTTTGCCAGACATAGGCTTTATGCTTTAGAGTGAAACGAATTCGATAACCTATGAGAAGGGAAACCTAATGAACAAGACCCAATTAATCGACTTTATCGCAGAGAAAGCAGACCTATCTAAAGCACAAGCGAAAGCTGCTCTTGAAGCTACTCTTAACGGTGTGACTGACGCACTAAAAGAGGGTGACCAGGTTCAACTAATTGGTTTTGGTACATTCAAAGTAAACCACCGCGCAGCACGTACTGGCCGTAACCCTAAAACGGGTGATGAGATCCAAATCGCTGCAGCAAATGTTCCTGCATTCGTAGCAGGTAAAGCACTGAAAGAATCAGTAAACTAATTGCTCTGCACCGGAGATTTTCTCCGGTGCCTTTTTTAATTGCCTGACATCATGAAAAAACGACTTCTCTCCCTGACTGCCCTCCTAATCCTTGCTGGTTGTTCTTCAGCACCAAGACCAAATCTTGAACAATTCACTCATTTCTCTGGTGGCCAGACGATGGGCGATGCGACGAGTTTCTATTGGGTGACGGACAAATTGACAGGGCCGCATAAAGCGTCGGACTACGTTTTTTCTGGAGATTACGGTTGGTACCAAAGCGAATATCGCTGGGATGAAGGCGCATTACGAGAGTTGATTCGAGAAGGTGAGCAGCTTGATAGCAAGTTAGGCTTAGTACCTTATCGAATCCACGTTCGATTTAATGTTGAAGGGGATGCGGTTTATCAACAGTATCGCCTTAACGGGAAGGTTCTTCCTATCCAACAAGAGCAGTTGCAGCGCTACCAATACGAAGCGGATGCATTGGTTAAAGAGACTAAACAACAATCTCGAGAGGGATTGGAGTTGATACAGGGCTATTGGGATGGGGAAACGTTTGAAACCTGTAGTGGAGAAGAATATTCGAAACTCGAGTTTAACCAGACCCTCCCAGGATTTGTGGTTAACCGATTGGCCAGTGTCGACAGCTATGTGGCATTTTTAGGCAAAAAATCTTCACGTCGTTTGGAGGTCGAGACGTTACTGTTATTAGATGAAGACGATCGAGACTGCGTGGAAAAGCCCGTGTTGCTTGAAGAGTAAGGCTTACTCCGTTAGATGAATGAAAAGACAAAAGGCGCAAAATGCGCCTTTTGTTTTCTTTGCCAACTGATGTTGTTGTTATTTTTGTTGCTCGCGAGCGATAGCACGGTAGCCAATATCGTTGCGGTGGAACATCCCATCCCAACGGATCTGTTTTGCTAGCTCGTACGCGCGTTGTTGCGCTTCTGACACGCTGTTGCCCAGTGCAGTGGCACAAAGAACACGCCCCCCGTTTGTGACGATATCGCCCTCTTTATTTTCAGTACCAGCGTGGAAGACCTTCTCGCCTTCAATCTCAACTTGAGGTAGGCCAGAGATCACATCACCTTTGTTGTACGCTGCTGGGTAGCCACCCGCTGCAAGCACAATACCGATCGATGCGCGAGGGTCCCACTTGGACTCGACTTGATCCAGTTTCTTGTCGATGGCCGCGAGGCACAATTCCACAAGATCCGATTCCATGCGCATCATGATAGGTTGAGTCTCTGGGTCACCAAAGCGGCAGTTGTACTCGATGACTTTTGGTGTGCCATCTTTGTCAATCATCAACCCGGCATAGAGGAAGCCCATGTATGGGTTACCTTCGGCTGCCATGCCGCGTACGGTAGGGTAGATCACCTCTTGCATAACACGGTTATGGATCTCAGGTGTTACCACTGGTGCTGGTGAGTAAGCGCCCATGCCGCCTGTGTTTGGACCGGTGTCTTTGTCGCCGACACGTTTGTGATCTTGGCTGGTGGCCATCGGCAACACGTTCTCGCCATCCACCATTACGATGAAGCTGGCTTCCTCGCCATCAAGGAACTCTTCGATCACCACACGGCTGCCTGCGTCGCCAAAGGCGTTGCCTGCGAGCATGTCTTTGATAGCCTCTTCGGCTTCTTCTAGCGTCATCGCGACAATCACGCCTTTACCTGCTGCAAGGCCATCTGCTTTCACCACGATTGGCGCGCCTTGTTCACGTACATAGGCCAGTGCTGGCTCGATGTCCGTAAAGTTCGCGTACGCCGCAGTAGGGATTTGATGGCGAGCAAGGAAGTCTTTGGTAAATGCTTTAGAGCCTTCAAGTTGCGCAGCCGCTTGGGTAGGGCCAAAAATTGGCAGGCCTGCTTCACTAAACGCATCAACAACCCCCAGTACGAGCGGCACTTCAGGACCGACGATGGTCAGTTCAATGGCTTTCTCTTTAGCAAATGCCACTAAACCAGCAATGTCTTCAACGGCGATGTTGACGTTTTCTAGCTTAGGCTCAAGTGCGGTACCTGCGTTCCCCGGTGCGACGAAGATTGTCTCCACATTGGGGTTTTGTGCGGCTTTCCAACCTAGTGCGTGTTCACGACCACCGGAACCAATTATTAATACATTCATCTCATCATCCTCAAATCTTGCAAAAAGAGGTGCCTTATAAGGCACCTCTGATAAAAATTAGTGGCGGAAGTGGCGCATACCCGTAAAGATCATCGCCATACCGTGCTCATCTGCGGCGGCAATCACTTCGTCATCACGCATCGAGCCGCCTGGCTGAATCACACATTTAATGCCAGCTTCTGCTGCTGCATCAATACCGTCACGGAATGGGAAGAAGGCATCAGAGGCCATGACACACCCTTCAACTTGTAGACCTTCGTCTGCCGCTTTAATGCCAGCAATCTTGGCTGAGTAGACGCGGCTCATTTGGCCTGCGCCCACACCAATGGTCATGTCACCTTTAGAGTAAACAATCGCGTTCGATTTTACGTACTTCGCCACTTTCCAGCAGAATAGCGCGTCTTTGAGCTCCTCTTCCGTTGGCTGGCGCTTAGAGACGACTTTAAGGTCATCGAGGCTGACCATGCCTTGGTCGCGATCTTGAACCAGTAGGCCGCCGTTCACACGTTTCACATCAAAGCCCGTTGTCTTCGTTGTCCACTCGCCACACTCAAGCAGACGAACATTTTTCTTCGCTGCCACCACTTCCATCGCTTCAGCTGATACAGAAGGGGCAATGATCACTTCAACAAATTGACGCTCAACGATCGCTGTTGCCGTTTCTGCGTCTAGCTCTTGGTTGAAAGCGATGATGCCACCAAATGCAGAAGTAGGGTCGGTTTGGTAAGCGCGGTTGTACGCCTCTAGGATGTCTTTACCTAGCGCTACACCACATGGGTTGGCATGTTTGACGATCACACAAGCTGGCTCATTAAACTCTTTCACGCACTCAAGTGCTGCGTCAGTGTCTGCGATGTTGTTGTAAGAGAGGGCTTTACCTTGGATTTGGCGAGCGGTAGCAACCGATGCTTCTTGTGGGTTGGCTTCAACATAGAAAGCCGCTGCTTGGTGGCTGTTCTCACCGTAGCGCATGTCTTGTTTTTTGATGAATTGCTGGTTGAAAGTGCGCGGGAATTTGCTCTCTTCATCACCCTCTTTGTTCTCTCCGTATGAAGGAACCATAGTGCCGAAGTAGTTCGCGATCATGCCGTCGTAAGCGGCGGTGTGCTCAAAGGCTGCGATAGCGAGGTCGAAGCGCGTTTCTAGAGTGAGGGACTTGTCGTTTGCGTCCATTTCTGTGATGACGCGATGGTAGTCTGAAGCGTTGACAACGATAGTCACGTCTTTATGGTTTTTCGCCGCAGAGCGAACCATGGTTGGGCCACCGATGTCGATGTTTTCAACCGCGTCAGCCAGTGTGCAGCCTTCTTTGGCGACGGTTTCTGCGAATGGGTAGAGGTTAACCACCACCATGTCGATCGGGTTGATGCCGTGTTTTTCCATGACCTCATCGTCTTGGCCACGACGACCGAGCACACCACCGTGAACTTTCGGGTGAAGCGTTTTAACGCGACCATCCATCATTTCTGGGAAACCAGTGTAGTCAGAGACTTCAGTGACTGCGATGCCTTGCTCTGCAAGTAAACGAGCAGTACCGCCAGTCGATAAGATATCGACACCGCGCTCAGCAAGAGCTTGCGCAAACTCAACAATACCGGTTTTGTCTGATACGCTGATAAGCGCACGGCGAATAGGACGAGCGTTGTTCATGCTTCCAATTTCCTCAAATTCACGGAGTTAAACTAAAGATATTTGCCAAAAATGAACTTGTTTTTACCTCTTGGGGTAAAATATTGGCCAGTTTTGGAAAAGACCTTTGTCTCGCTTTTCTGGTAAGAAGACAGTCTCCCTCATTTGATGGCGCGTATTCTAACCAATTTATTACATAAAAGCTCGCGCAATCGTTTGGCATCTCAAAAATAATTGCAAAAAACTCGAACTTTAAGAGAAAAAGTAACGAGATAGTTAATAAGGAAAGTTATGTTTCAGATAGGTGAACTGGCGAAACGTTGTGGTGTGAGCGCGGATACACTGCGTTTTTATGAAAAAAATGCCCTGATCAAGCCAGCTGGTCGCAGTGAATCCGGTTACCGTCTTTACAATCACGAAAACCAGAAGCAGGTGGGGTTCATTTTAAAAGCCAAAGAACTTGGTTTGAGTTTGGAAGAGATCAAAGAGCTACTGGAGATCAAACTCGAAGCAACAGAACACAGTTGCGCCGAGGTGAAAGCGATCACTTCTGCTAAGTTGGCACTCATCGATGAGAAAATTGCCGAATTAAACAAAATTCGTCGGGCACTGAAAAAAATTAATGACGCGTGCTGTGGTCATCTGGAAGACAATGCCAGCCACTGCTCCATTCTTGCTGCTTTAGAATAACAGACGGCTTAGGCCATCGATGACCTAAGCCGCTCGTAAGCTTGCTCATTCTATTGGCGTTACACCTTGAACGCGGCAAAGTTGACTTGCAATTGCTTACCGCTAGCCATCAACTGCTCGCTCGCTGCAGCGACTTGATTGGCTTGTGCTGCCGTCTGCTCACTGTGATCGACAATTTGCAGAAGGTTGTGGTTGATGAGCTCGGTGGCGGACGTTTGCTCGCCACTGGCACGAGCAATGTGCTGGTTGAGCTGCAAAATGACCGCAATTTGCGCATCGATGTCACTTAGGGATTGCTGTGCCAAGCTGGCTTGTTGCTGGGTTTCGGTGGATTGACGCTGCGTTTGCTCCATCGATAAACAGACATCATTGGCGCGTTGTTGCAACTGCGCGATGATGTGTTGAATTTCATCGGTACTGCTGCTGGTGCGCGTAGCCAATGTGCGTACTTCGTCAGCGACCACCGCAAAGCCACGGCCTTGCTCACCGGCTCGGGCGGCTTCTATGGCTGCATTGAGTGCCAATAAGTTCGTTTGCTCGGCCACGCCGCGGATCACCTCCAACACAGTACCTACCTTTTGAGTTTCCTTGGCTAACTCTTGAACATTGAGCTCTGTTTGGGTCACGGTGTGTGACAAGGCATGCATGTAGCCAGAGGCTTTTTCAATGATGGCACTGCCTTCTTTGCCTTTCTTTGAGGCATTCTGCGCTGCACTGGCTGCCTCTTGCGCTGAATCGGCCACTTGCATATTGCTATCATGCAGCTGCCTCATTGCGCTGGCGACGGAATCGACCGAGTGTTGCTGGGCGGTGGCTTTTTCGAGAGCATTTCTTGCTACTTGGGTCAGCTCAGAGGCAGATCCTGTGACATCACGTGTGACAGGGGCAATGCCTTGCACGATGAGGCGGATCTTGCTGGTGAACTGGTTAAACGCACGGGCGATTTGCGCTAACTCATCTTGGCCGTCGGTAGGTAGCTGTTTGGTCAGGTCGCCATCACCTTGTGCAATATCCTCTAAAGCGCGCTGTGTCGCTCGACATGGCTGGGTAATGCTGTTGCCTATCCATCCAGCTAGCAACAGCATGACAGCGGCAGTCAGGCTCAATTGGAGAAGGGAAGCACGAATACGCTGCCACACCAGCGCTTCAACATCATCGATATAGACACCGCTGCCGGTAATCCACCCCCATGGCTGGAACATTTGCACATAAGAGACTTTTTCCACATCAACGTCCGAACCCGGTTTTGGCCACATGTAATGGACAAAGCCAGCCCCAGATGTTTTCGCCACCGAGACCATGTCAACAAACAGCGCCTTGCCCGTCGGATCTTTCACTGCGCTTAAACTCTTGCCGTTCAGTTGCGGTTTCATCGGGTGCATGATCATATTGGGCTGATCATCGTTAATCCAAAAGTAATCTTCTTTTTCATAGCGCAGCTGGCTAATGGCCGCCTTGGCTTGTGTTTGCGCCTCTTCGCGCGACAAGTGCCCAGCTTGTTCTTGTTGATAATAGTGCTGCTGCAAGCTCACGGCTGCTTCGACCAAATGGCGTGTTTTGACCTGCTTGGCTTCCATCAAATCACTTTGATAGGCATAAAGCAGAGCGACAAAAGGAAGCAGCAATAGTGATGTAATCACGAAGGTGAGTACATAAAGCCGCTGTTTGATGTTAATGATGCGCAAGCTGGAACCGACCATACCAATCACTCCTTGAAGGTTGGGGGATACATTTGTTGATTGTTATTGTTTTTTCAATGTAACAAATTGATAACTGAACCGTATATGCGACCAAAGGCGAGATTTGAAAGTGATTACGGTTTTAAAGTAAAGGTTGAGTGGTGTTACAGGAGAAATGTGCTAGCACCCAGCAAAAGGCATAAGAACCGATAAAAGAAAACCGCCCGCGGAAAACTCCAGCGGGCGGTTTGAAAGCGATCAAACTAATCAGGGATTAGTTCATGCCGTATTTTTTCAGTTTCTTACGAAGAGTACCGCGGTTGATGCCCATCATAGTTGCTGCGCGAGTTTGGTTACCGCGAGTGTACTGCATGATGGTATCTAGTAGTGGCTGTTCAACTTCAGCTAGAACTAATTCATAAAGTTCAGTCACTTCTTGACCGTTTAGTTGAGCCAAGTAGTTTTTAAGAGACGCTTTAACAGAATCACGTAGTGGCTTTTGCGTGATTTGATCTTGTGATGTTACGGTAGTTACTGTTAAAGCTTCTGAAGTCAGATTTTGTTCGAACATATTCGGTCTAGCTCTTCTCTTAATTATGATGCAACGTTATCAAAATAACCTTCGAGCGCTTCAAGTTGCAGCATCGCTGCGTCGATAGCGTTGAAGGTACGGCGAAACTCACTCGCTTGCTCATGTTCTTTTAGATACCAACCCACGTGCTTACGCGCGATGCGAGGGCCTAAATACTCACCATAAAACTCATGGAGAGCCTGAACATGACCGAGCATAATGCTTTTCACTTCCTCAATCGGAAGTTCAGGCATTGTGGTGCCGTTTTCCAAATAGTGATGGATTTCCTGGAAAATCCAAGGACGACCCTGGGCAGGGCGTCCAATCATTAAAGCGTCTGCGCCGGTGTACTCCAGTACATACTTGGCTTTTTCCGGGCTATCGATATCACCGTTTGCGATAACCGGAATGGAAACTGCCTGTTTAACGGCTTTAATGCTGTCGTATTCGGCCTCACCTTTGTACATACAGGCTTTGGTTCTGCCATGCAGAGCAAGAGCTTGTATGCCGCAGTCTTCGGCTAATTTAGCGATGTGAATACAGTTTTTGTTTTCTGTATCCCAGCCAGTGCGGGTTTTCAACGTTACAGGAACGTCCACTGCGTCAACCACCGCTTTCAAAATCTGTTCGATAATGTCCGGGTATTTGAGCAGTGCGGAACCCGCCAGCTTTTTATTCACTTTTTTTGCTGGGCAACCCATGTTGATATCGATGATTTGCGCACCATTTTCAACACTGAATTGCGCGGCATCTGCCATCAGCTGTGGATCGCTGCCCGCGATTTGTACAGAGCGAATGCCCGATTCGCCTTCATGCACCATGCGTTGCTTTGACTTCGACGTTTTCCATAGTTGCGGATTAGAGGACATCATTTCACTGACGGCCATTCCCGCACCATAACGAAGGCACAACTCTCGAAACGGTCTATCCGTTACTCCGGCCATCGGCGCTACGATTAGTTTGTTCTTAAGTTGATAATTTCCGATCTTCAAAACGTCGTCACAGCTTCATACCAGCAAGGGCGCGCATTTTACGCATTTTTTTTCTGCGTGAAAAGACTAATATTTGAGCATTGACAAATTGTTTTTGCAATTTGTATGAATTTCAAACAATTAACCCTGAAAGTCTTATCTAGCCTTGCTTGCGACCAGAGATGCGACACCATTCACTTTGCTCAACGATCGGATCAATGTGAAGCTCGTCACGGTAATAGTTGGCTACGTCTTCTGCTTGGGTGTCCAGTACACCTGACATCGCCAATTGACCGTTGGGTTTGACAAGGCCCTTGATGATTGAAGAAAGCTCACGCAGTGGTGCCGCCAAAATGTTTGCCA
>NZ_NPKW01000679.1:0-533 GCF_002265885.1 Vibrio sp. 03_296 | reverse complement strand
GGCTAATACCCTAACAGAAATCACACACCAAATGCAAATTACCACCGAATATCCGGTCTAAAACTCAATTAACGGAACAATATGACAAGTAAAACGGCACAACAAATAATTCGACATCTAAACATTACACAACGAAGTGAAATTTACCAAAAGATGCGCTAAAATGGGCTTCTTATTGCCTCGTCCATTTCAAATGCCTCCCCTTGATGTATACAGGGATTCAACGACTTAGGATCGAGTCAATCGCGATATGTACAAATCCCCCCCCCMACAGTAAAATCGGATAGGCTGGCCATAGTGGAAAAACATGAAGAAGTCCTGATCGCAATTCGTCAAATCATTCGCGCGATCGATCTCCATTCAAAGAAACTGAACAAGGTGTCTGGGCTGACCGCGCCACAGCTTATCTTGATGCGGGCCATAAAAGATCTGGGTGAGGTGACCATCCGTCAGTTGTCTAATCACACCAACATGAGCCAAGCCACGGCGACAACTATTCTTGATCGCCTAGAAAGGAATGGTCATGTGCAGCG
>NZ_NPKW01000678.1:0-453 GCF_002265885.1 Vibrio sp. 03_296 | reverse complement strand
ATGAAGCGCATTTAAAAGCGCGTATGCCGCAGTTCAATTGGCAGGTTCGCAATCAAGCCAAAATGCATCTTCGTAACGGTGATGAGCCTTATCAAAGCGCGGTAGATGCCATGCGTTATTGGCCAGAGAAAGAAACGGCGGTGGCCGTTCGGCAAGTGGCGGCAGATCACTATGAATGTGTGTCGGCATTTGGGCTTGAATCTCTATTTCGTGGGCATATCACGCACAATCCAAGTCGTTGTTGCAACGTTTGAACACCGCGTTATTTCAAAAGGATGGGTGTCCCGCTGGCCTCAATTAGTGGTGGTGTCGTAATAACACTTTGCCATTTGGGCTTGCCCTTTTCGTGATGCGGCTAGCCGCTCTGAATCTGCATCACTCATTTTTATCAATTCATGGAGTGAAGAAAACAATGGAAGCAAAAGAGGTCGTTTTAGCCTATTGGCAGGCGAT
>NZ_NPKW01000677.1:0-897 GCF_002265885.1 Vibrio sp. 03_296 | reverse complement strand
TGGAAATCGAAACAGTGGTTTTTGKCATGAGCACGGTAGCTTAGCGCATCAACCCCTTCATCAAGAGAGCCTGTCGCCACTTCATGCAACAATGGCTTCCATAAATGGCTCGCCTTGCGATCCACTAGGGTGATTTGAGCACGTCTTTTACGACCTAATGTGCGACCTAATTTGGTTGCCAACTCTAGGCCACCAGCACCGCCACCAACAACGATAATTCAGTGTCACAGTGATAATCCTCTACAAAATAATAAAAAGGGTTCTGCACGACAGGTCATTCGGTGTTATCACCGGTAACGCGTCCTACAGAGAAATCTTGTGCTTGTGAACGTTCTGTTCAGGGTTATCAAAGGGCATTTAACGTTYGGATAAAAGCGTATTGGAGATCGTCCTCGACAAGACGAATTGGGTTCAAGTTTTTTTACTCGTCTCTCAATTTTTTTTGATATTTATCAAATTATTTTATAGTGGTTCATTATATAGCGCGAAATCACAACCGCAACAAAAATCCTTACTGCCCATACGGAATGGTGATGTTTTCTACTGCTCTCACCTAAAAACAAAGCATCGACATCGCACGGCGCTTTTGTAGCCCATTTAGCAGATAAAGAAAAAGCACCTATCGCTAGGTGCTTGGTGTGTCGGATTTAGAAGGTCCAATGAGGCGATAAAACGCTCAGTTGTTTTCTTTAAATGCTTTCATCTTCTGCAAGTGCTGAGTATATCTTTTGAATTTATGGGTTTCTTTGTCATCCCACACCACTTCGTAGTAATTCTCAAGCGCTTGTGCTGTTTTGCTGTTGTCGTGGATTTCATCATCGCGTGACAAGATCACTAAACAGCGACCTTTGTTCTTCATACGAAATTGTTCGACATCATTTGGTTGCAATATCTTCA
>NZ_NPKW01000676.1:0-678 GCF_002265885.1 Vibrio sp. 03_296 | reverse complement strand
CGAGCAAACACGAATGCCAGGCTCAATGCACCAACAATACAGATCGACCCAACTAAAATAGAGATAGAACCTACACTCGCCAAGTGTAGAAGGAAGTAAGGCAATACCACTGCCCATCATGTTACCAGCCACGACACCTGTACAGGCAATTAGGCCGATTTTCTTAGCATTAGATGACATAACATCTCCAACTCGATTCAACTTAAGTTACAAAACTCAAACGAACAAATAACCGCAACGCGAAGCAACCTTGTCGCTGCTCTTTTGATGTTATACGCGAATAAGAGAAAACGTTCTCCGTGACCCCGTTAATGTTCGAAGTGGAGATTACGCCCAAAGCAGATAAAAAAATAAACTTACGATTATACAATAAATGATGAGACAAAAATGAGTTTCTTGATATCAAGGTGATAAAGGACAAACATATAAACCAACATTTTCAGATAGTTAAGAAAAACCTAAAAACATAAACTCATGACAATAAAGTTATCAACCTGCTCTTTCATTCGCCCTCAAGCACATCAACTTGCGATTGAGGGGGAAGTTGATAATGCGTTGATATCGAATTTATCCAGCGAGCGCACCCTCGCGCTATTGAAGCCGAGAAGCGAGTAAAAGAGTAAGCGAGTAAAAGAGAAAAAGAGTAAAAGAGAATAAGAGAGTAAGAGAGTAAGAGAG
>NZ_NPKW01000675.1:0-1037 GCF_002265885.1 Vibrio sp. 03_296 | reverse complement strand
AATGAAGACGGCAAGCTGATCCGCAAAATCCGCAGTTTTGTTCGTCGCGAAGGCCGTTTAACCAAAGGTCAAGAAAATACGATGAAACGAGTGCTGGCCAACAATGGGACATCGATTACCAAAAGCCAATCTTCTTGATGGAAAGAGGTATTTGGTAACGATAATCCTGTCGTGCTTGAAATTGGCTTTGGTATGGGCGCTTCTTTGGTTGAAATGGCGAAAAATGCCCCAGAAAAGAACTTCTTTGGTATTGAAGTGCACACGCCTGGCTGGTGCCTGTCTGTCAGACGCTCGTGACGCAGGCATCACCAATCTGCGTGTGATGTGTCATGATGCGGTTGAAGTGTTTGAGCACATGATTCCGAACGACAGCCTAGCGACGTTGCAATTGTTCTTCCCAGACCCATGGCACAAAAAGCGCCATCACAAGCGTCGTATTGTACAGCTTGAGTTTGCGGAAATGGTTCGTCAAAAGCTGAATCCCGATGAAAGGTATCTTCCATATGGCGACGGATTGGGAAAACTACGCTGAGCACATGATTGAAATCATGAACCAAGCGCCAGGTTACAGCAATATTGCCCAAGAAGGCGATTATATTCCACGCCCTGAAGAGCGTCCGCTGACCAAATTCGAAGCGCGTGGTCATCGTCTTGGCCACGGTGTGTGGGATATTAAATTTAAGCGAGTGATGCTAATCGCGGATTTATGTTGACTGGTTTTATAAAATCAGCACACTGCGAAAAAGAAGAGCCAACATTGAGAAATGTTGGCTTTTTTGACCCTACAATAAACACTAATAATGGTTTGGTAAAGTCTGTCATGAAGCCAACAAAAGAACTGCTCAACGAAATTTTGCATGAAGTTCGCCCTTTGATTGGGCGTGGGAAAGTCGCCAACTATATTCCTGCTTTGGCCCGAGTGCCAGCGCATAAGCTTGCTATCGCGGTGTACACCAATCAAGGTGAGGTGAGGTGATCAAAGCGGGAGATGCCGATGAGGCGTTCTCGATACAATCCATTTCTAAAGCGCTGAGTTT
>NZ_NPKW01000674.1:0-634 GCF_002265885.1 Vibrio sp. 03_296 | reverse complement strand
TGCAATGGGCTAACAGATTCAAAATATACCCATCCCATTTCACTACAAGCCCAAAGCTTGCCTGAGCGCACATCGAAAGTGGTTGCTCCAAGATCTTCGCTAAACTGGCACAAACCGCTATCGGGTTGATTGTAACTTACTGAAAATGCATTAGCAGTATTGGATTCAGCTTGTACTGAAAGGCTGAGTGAACTCGCAATAATGGCGAGTAGAGAGAGTGGTTTCATCGTCATAACGTCATCCGTTTTATAAATGTGATATCAGTTCCATAAAGTAAGTACGATATTAACAAAACAAATGACTCATTTTGAGACTTAGAAATGCAACCAATCCCTTATTGTTAGCAAATGTAAATTGGCGATGCATACAATCAATAAACGAGCGCCAAATGACAGATGCCTCACCACACGTCGACAAACAAACTCTGTCCGAAAATAAAAAGGCCGCCAAGGCGACCTTTTTAGAAACTATCGGGCTGAAATTACTTCACGCGACCCACGTACTCTGAGCTACGTGTATCAACTTTGATCACTTCACCGATTTGGATGAATAACGGCACACGAACAACAGCACCGGTTGATAGTGTTGCTAGGCTTACCACCTGTACCCTGAGTATCACCCTTTAGGCCCGGAT
>NZ_NPKW01000673.1:0-640 GCF_002265885.1 Vibrio sp. 03_296 | reverse complement strand
TCAGTCATTCCGTAATTCCAGTTGTTAGGCTTTTTTATAAGAGCGCCATTCTAACACTGATTTAGCACAAAATACCGCCTGCTTTGCGCCCTGGATCAAGTTATTAACTTTTAAATCAATGCTTAGTTTGCACCCAACAAATAACAGTGTTAAAAAWTTTGTTCGCTAGCGAAAACTATAATTACAAACTGAGCACTCAGTGTTCAGCATCTCATCAACGACATCTTACTTACCCCTCCCTCTCGGAGGTTTTTTTATTTATTTTTCAACAAATTAAAAGACCACCAATCTGGTGGCCTTTCACATTTAAGTTGCATCTAATCAAGATTCACACACTTGTTTGATGATGCCTTTTACATAGCCTTTGCTGACATAAGTCGGACAAAGAGCCGCTCGAACCGATTTGGATTCGATAACATAATTTTCAAAATTTGCCAAAGCGCCGTCCGACACAACGGTGGTTGCCACTTCTTTTGCCAAGGCAAAATTCGCATTTTTCGGGCGTTCTAAAGTGTACAGCAGCGCATTCGCTACTTTTTCATCCGCACAGTATTGAGATGATTGCTTCACCGCAGAAGCAAAAAATGGCACTGATAGAGACTTAGATACGTTCTGGTAAACTTTAACCCCTTCAGCAAAG
>NZ_NPKW01000672.1:0-537 GCF_002265885.1 Vibrio sp. 03_296 | reverse complement strand
CCCGACGGCTCCTCCGTTTTTGAGGGTCTGGGAAGTTGCGGAAAATTATACGGTGAGTCCAACTGATTGCAATTAAAACGCAGCAAAAACTTACAGTTTTGTTTACAAATCCGACAACTTTACGTACAAAAATTGCTTTTTTACATAATTGACCTAAATCAATTATCTCATTTAGCTCTCTAGCTTGGCAATTAGTTGCTCTAATTTGTGAGGCTCATCAATACTTATCGTCAATTTGGCTTTTCCATTGCCATTTCTCACTAAAGAAACCTTTGCTCCCAACGTTTCACTTAGTTTTTGTGATATTTGTTGTGTTTCTTCATCTTTTTGGCTGATTTTTTTTCTTTCAACCTTAGGTGTGAGACATTTTTTTACCAACTGCTCAGTTTGACGAACCGTGAGCGCTTTGCTGGCGACCTGCTGAGCCACTTCCACTTGTTGCTCGCCTTCCAACGCTAGCAATGCGCGGGCATGACCCATATCGAGCAGTTTCTGTGCAACAAACTGTTTTACTTCTAGCTCCAAGCCATTCAGTCG
>NZ_NPKW01000671.1:0-807 GCF_002265885.1 Vibrio sp. 03_296 | reverse complement strand
ATTGTAGCTTCCTGTCGTCGATGGAAAAATTGGCTATATTGTCGGCACGCTTGCTGGTGCCATTACCACGGCGCTGATTGCGATTGCTCTAAAGAAAACCGTCAATGAAGATGAGAATTCGCAAGGCGATACACTGGCGTACTCTTCGGTAGTGGGGAAGGTCAAGCCGATATTCTTGCCGTCACTTCGTGTCCTTCTGGTGTGGCGCATACTTTCTTGGCGGCGAAATCGCTGGAAAGGCGGCATGCCTACTTGGGGTGAAAATCAAAGTGGAAACGCAAGGTGCCAACGGCATCATTAATCGAATTACGGCCAAAGATGTTCAAAGGGCTAAGTTTGTGATCTTTSCCACGACGTCGCCATCAAAGAACCCGAGCGTTTCAAGCACATCAAGGTCATCGACGTCACCACCAAAGACGCGATTTTAAATGCCGCGGCATTGATGCAGATGAAACGTTGATGGGGGAGAAGGGGAGCTTAAGCTCCCTGCTCTAAATAATCAGTGAGATGGAATGATGAAATGACGATTTCTTCTGCTCTCAAAGCATCATCTAAGCACAACGCCATATATGAGTCATTCCATCCGTCGTGAGTAAAGTCAATGACTAAGTAGTAGTCATTATTGAACAAAAAACAATAATGATTTTTTAACGATGTCAAGTTACGTGAGGATTCATATTTTACATAATGAGTAGATATTTTTGTATCAGGTGTTTTACCAATTGAAAGATCTTATTTCTTCTTAGAATAAAAGTCATTTCTACGTCTTCATTTGCGACGGTATGATTCATTATATTGCTCATGTAT
>NZ_NPKW01000670.1:0-1039 GCF_002265885.1 Vibrio sp. 03_296 | reverse complement strand
CGTAAGTATTTTGAGTGATTGCGATAGCCTAATTGCAACCAGAAAAATTAGAGAAAAGGACGCGAACTGCGCCTTTTTGTCGTGATTATGTTGCCTCTTATGCCCGTTGGCTCTGTTTGCACTGTTGGTCACTTACGGGTGAGTTCGCCAAAGCGCACACGAAAGACATTGCGATGCTCGCTGCGAGGGAGCAATTCGAGTGTGGCGTTATGTAATTTGGCAATGTCTTGGCAAATTGCCATGCCCAAACCCGCACCATCGCCTTTTTCACTGTTGGCGCGAAAGAAGGGTTCGAATAACTTGCCGCGGCTGGCTTCGTCAATTGCACTGCCATTATCGGCCACCAACACGTCCACATATTGATGGGTTTCCACTACGCTGATGTCAATTTCGCTTTGTGCGCCCGAGTAGCGAATTGCGATTATCCTAGTAGGTTGCGAAACAGTCGCTCGAGCAGAGTTTGTTCACCTTGCACAACACTCTTCGCTCTGCAAACTGAGCTCTTGTTGCTGCTTTAAGGCCAACAACGCCATGTCCGCCATCACACTTTGCAGCAGCTTATCGAGTTCGATGCTGTCGCACGCCAGATCACTCGCGTTATCTACCTTGGCCAAGGTCAATACTGGTGAATCAAACGGTCGGTACGGTCGATGCCTTTGAGGATGTTATTGAGTCGTGAGAAGTGCTGCGGCTCTCGCTGGCGAGAGCATTCTCTGCATTCAGGCGCAAAATAGTGAGAGGGGTTTTCAGCTCGTGAGCCGCGGTGCGCGTAAGCGTTTTTCTCGTTGCCACGCTTGTTCCAACTCGTTTAACAACTGATTGAGAGTATCAACCAGTGGGTCAAGTTCTAGGGTAGGGTGATCTACGTTGATTCGGTCGAGTTTGCTGACACTGCGATGGCTGATCGCCGTTCTCAGCTCTTCAATAGGGTGAAAATGTTTATCGATTAACCAAAGTAGCAAAACCAACAAAGCGGGCAGCAAAATGAGTTGTGGCAGAGCGGTCGAAAGGGCAATTTCACTGATGATTTCATTGCGAA
>NZ_NPKW01000067.1:0-1388 GCF_002265885.1 Vibrio sp. 03_296 | reverse complement strand
ATATCAGCGATTACTGGAAGCAGGAAAACCCAAAAAAGTAGCCATCATTGCCTGTGTTAGAAAGATGGTTGTGATCCTGAATTCAATGCTAAGAGACGGAACTATGTGGAATGAAAATATGGCGAAAAATTAACTATTGACGCCATACTCGTTTGTTATGCTTAAGCTTCAATGGCTTACGTTTTAATTGAATTAAGATTAACTCGACTTTGATTTACAAACAAAAACCAAAACGTAGAAAACAGAAATGACTCATAATTTTGAAAATCAGACTTTGAACTTTGGCAGTCAAAACTCAAAAACCTAAGATCAAATTTCTGACTGAGGCAACTCTCAGAATTTCTAGCGCCAAAGAATAAGTGTCCAGAAAACAGCGCTCACTGAAGCCAACTTGCCGACAAACACCAAACTGAAAAGCCGAGGGAACAAAGAAAAACCATAAACCACTGATTTTACGTGATTAAGCATAACGCCCAATTAAGGCGTGACCAACGCTACCACAAACTTGAACATACCACCTAAAACACAAAACCCAACGATGGAACGAAAAGTACCATGCGTTGGGAATCGCTCTTAAATTGTTTGTTATGTGAAAACCTAAACGTTACTCAAACCACTGTTTTAGCGTTTCTTTTGCTTTCTGAGTATGCTTATCTTTGATGTGGGCAGCCACTGAAGCTGTAGCAGCAATCAAAACACCTAGATCATCTGAATATCCAACAATGGGTGTAATGTCAGGAATTGCATCTATGGGAGAAATAAAGTACCCAAGAGCTCCATACACTACGGTTTTTGCCCATACTGGAGTATCAGAATCACTTGCTGCGTAATAAAGCTTAAGGGCTGGTTCTAATACCGTTTCACCGGCAGCTTTTGCATAACCTTTAACTTTATCCCAGAAACTATCATCGTTAAATTGAGAAGCATATTCGTTATTTTTGTCCATAAATCAGCCACTATAATCACAATAAAAACATATGATAATCAAATAGCTAAGCTTCTTCATTTAATTATTACCGATTATTGAAATATGCTCTAAATATGGCGAGCTAGATCACATAACGCTGCGTTAAGGGGTGAATGCCGCATAAACCAAGCTTCCGCAGACCACTTTCACCACCAAAACTCACTGCAAAACAAAAATGCCACGCGGCATGAATCCCGCTTAAACGCCTTGTATGGATAATAACTAACGAATCAGGGTAAGGTGAGACCCAGACTTTAGCTGCAACTAAAGTTCTCTATCTGATAGTTCGATTGAACGCTGGCTCCTCTATTGAGAGACCGATAACAAGAACGAACATCAGATAGAACTCCAAGCATCACACTCGAATAGTCTTCTGGGTCTCGAGCCCGCATTTCGCAAGCAAGAGTTAGCTTATTATGAA
>NZ_NPKW01000669.1:0-564 GCF_002265885.1 Vibrio sp. 03_296 | reverse complement strand
TTCTATAGTATGATATCTAGTGGTGGTTTTTTTTTTGTCAATCGCACAAGTCCCAAGAAAAGAAACTGTCAAAGGGTTTCTAATTCCTGATCGAGGGCTTGTGAAAGTATACTCTGGCCGGACTGGTACATTAGATGCGCTGTATGTTAGCGAAGGTGACTACGTTGAAAAGGGCAGGCCTATTGCCAAAATTGTAAACAGTGAAAAGTTAACCAGTGGTATTGAATTCTCGGAAGCTCTTAATAAAGAAATTGAACAGCAAATAGTAGCTTTGCGAGAAGAGATTGGTATTTTTGATGAGATTTACGATAAGGAAATTGGAGAGCTTCCTTGCTCAAAAGTCCGACGTAGAATCAAGTTTGAATGCACTTGTGAAAAGTGAAAAATACRACAGCAAGAAGGCTACGAATCAAAGACGAACAGCTCAAACGTCATAAACGTTTGTTAGGTAGTGGACATATATCTAGCTCTGAGTTCTTAAGTTCAGAGGAGCGTTATCTTGAATTGCTGGGTACTCATGAACAAATAGAGCAAGATATTTCAGAACTGATGATTCAATTATCA
>NZ_NPKW01000668.1:0-2085 GCF_002265885.1 Vibrio sp. 03_296 | reverse complement strand
AATGCGTTCAGGAAGCAGGAGTTCTCCATTTTCGCGGAAGATATCCATAGGTTCGATTGCCGCGTATGTATTATCGTCGATCATCAGAGTACCGCTTAGCACAAAGATATCCGGATTAGATGGGTGTTTCTGATGATAGACTGCATGACGTAAAAATCATTCAGATCACGTACTTTTTCAAAGTGCGGGTTACTTTCTTGATGAATCTGCGTGCTCCATTGTAATGGTGAAGATTTTTTCTAACTCTGTGCGCTTGGCTTCGGTCGCCATTTGCGAGTTTATCCATGCATTTTCTCACGCCGCCATCGAGATTCGAATGAGCTGTTGAGCATGATGCTGTAGCAAGCCTTATGTAGCCAGAGTCATATTATAGAAAGCTCTCGGYGCCTTTTTTTTTCAACCACGGTTTTCCGTTTTTTATCACCATACCGTAATTACCAGAGAAGAAGTCTATCGGTAGCACTCTGTCAACGACCATCTGATTTTCACCATTTACCACTGAGACATTACCTACTTCTTTAGGAATGCTGATGCAAGCTTCTGAGCCATGGGGGACGTTGATGCTTTGTTGAGGCTGAATGCCATTATTTGAGCGGGGAACGATAATATCAGTGTATTAAACCGAATCTCGCTTTACTAACATTGTCGGTATTTGCGATGCAGAACTTATCTTGAACGAAACTCGGTGGTGTTTCACAATAATTTTCAAGTTGGTCATCACTTTCAGTCGATTTACATTGGCCTTCAATCGAAGCATCCACAATGATTTTAGTTATTGTATTCACTACGCTTAATGATGCACCTAGCGCCCCAGCKTTTCCGGAAATAAACGTAACTTTATAGGGGGTGAAATTGCTTGTATAGGCGCTGACATTGGCGACAAATCCGCCTAACTTGTTGACGGCACGGATAGTTGTTGATGTAACTGTTTCTTCTACGGGCTTTTGAGCATAAGATGCGGTTGAAAAAGGCAGCCTGATATTATCAGTGCTAATGTTGTGTAAGAAAATGAACTCTTCATTTTAGTTTCCTATTAAGATTAAATAAATTGATTTTAATCGTTCAAATGTATTGCTATGTAAAATTTACGTTTACTTAATATATTGCATTTGACTGGTTTAATTTTCGACATTATTTATTGCMAAAGTATTGTTTTAATTTTTGTCTTATTATTTGAATCTGAATGGACAACGAAATGAAATTATCAATATAAAGGTAATTTGTTAAATGACTTAATTGTTAATTGGCCTCAGGCTCGAAAAAACAACACAAATAGTTAATGTTGCATTTGTCAATAATTATCTGATTATAAAATTATTTTATAGAGTGGTGATTGCTTGTATATTTTTACGAGAGAGAGAACTTTTTGAGTCAATTCACGGTTTTTCAGTTTTTCGTGATTATATTTTTCCTTACTCTGTTCTAAGCAGATATCTGTGTTGTTTAGATAAAGCGAGCACAGCGGCTATTAAGTAATCTGCGTTCGAGTAAAGGTTTAAAAAATGATGTTCATCGCTGGRTAGGCTGATAACGCGACTAAAGAGTCAAAAAAAGGTTGTAAGGCGAGCCACAAGCAAACAGTTCCAAGTGCTTAGAATGGATTTTACGCTCGGTTTCACTACAATGTAGACTTATTAATATGTAGCAGATAAGCCATGAATAAAGTCGTCTTATCAGCGGCACGCCCTTCAGACCTTGAAGCCCTTAATGATTTGATGTTCGATTTGCATGATGAACATCATTTACAGTGCCCTGAATTTTTTAAAAGCGCAGAAGAGATCGAGCAAGAGAAAAGCATTGCTCGCTATCTCGATGATCCTGAATGTTTGGTGTTTGTCGCCAAGTAGATGAGGAAGTGGTGGGGTTGTGTCAGGGCATTTTGCGAGCTGATTTCGACAGTGAGCGYCCTTTACAGATGGGCAGTGTCGATGAGTTATACGTTGGTAAGCCGTTTCGCCAACAAGGGATTGCAGAGGCGCTATTAGCCAGAATCGAACAAACTTTCCGTGATTATGGTGTTGAACAAGTGTTTGTTGAAGTGTGGGATTTCAACCAAACCGCGATTGCTGTGTATGAGAAGAATGG
>NZ_NPKW01000667.1:0-650 GCF_002265885.1 Vibrio sp. 03_296 | reverse complement strand
CTCTGGAACGGAGATCGTTCCATAGGCTTAGTCGTGATGAATCACCCGCCAACTGACCATTGGCGTTGGCAGATTTCATCAACCAAAGATTTTTACCGTTAAAGCTGTAAATCGGCAGTAAGTCTGGGCGCTTTGACGCTTTCATGATTTTGGGATTAATGTTGTCCAAGATCAGCGGCTCTGAGCTGGGCGTTTTATAGTATGCCAAAACCATATGGAACTGATTGAGTTCTATTGCTTTAACGTATACCAAACGGAGTTTACTATCTGAGACTCCCAGTTCGATCAAAGAAAAATACTTAGCAATTGTGAAATCTTCGCAATCGCCCGCATTACTGCCCAAAATTCTAGAGGGGTCGCCCAATAGTCTTTTGTCCCCATAGGTCGTATGTCGTCGACAAAATAGAGTTGGTTAAAAAAGTCGTTAATGCCTTCTAGCTTTTACGTTTTCTTCTAATAACTTAAAGAAATCATTATTTTCGCGCCAAAGTGTTGACGCGTTGTCCCGCGCGCTCGCCATAGGTCGCGGTGACCGCAGCAATCCATTTTTGCTCTGTGGTGTTGAGCGCTTGAGAGTAAAACAGCCATACTGAGCCCGCCAGTAAAACCCAGCGTCCGGTATGGAAGGTGGCACGCGTGAATCCGAGTCM
>NZ_NPKW01000666.1:0-872 GCF_002265885.1 Vibrio sp. 03_296 | reverse complement strand
GTGATTGGCCAGTCGGATATTTTGGTGCTGAATATGCCCGTACCAMTGATGATGATCCAGCTGCTGCTGCAAAAATCAATCAAATTGWAAAATCTCACCTTTATTTTCAATTGGATGCGCAAATTCAGAAGTTGATCCAGATGTTGGTGCATGAAATGCAGTCCAACCCCGAGGATCTTTTATTGAGCCGGGCTTGCAACGATACCGTGATGGCGTTGATGCAACGTCATATGTCGGCGTTTGAGACGCCAAGAAAAGAGTCGCGTTTTGATCTCGATGCGATTGATCGCTATATCGAAACCCATCTGAGCCACAAGATCAGCGTGGCGCAGCTTGCTGGCAGTGTTTCCTGGTGAAGCCAGTTCCACAGCCTCTTCAAAGAGCAAATGGGCATTACGCCGCATCAATACCTGCTCGGTAAGCGCATCGATAATGGCCAAAGATCTGATGAAAAGGCACATTAAGCTTGGGCAAATTGCCGAGCTGACCGGTTTTTCCGGCCAAAGTACCTTTACCCACTCCTTTACTTCGCTTACAGGGCGTTTCACCTTCGCAATACAAAAAGCAATTTGGCGTTAAATTAAGTTGCTTTTTACGACACAATATTTTGCTTAAATTCGTGTGATCATGTAGTTGTTTTGTTAAAAAAGTCGAGTTTTAGTCAAAAAGCTACGGAAGTTTTTGACAAGTAATCCTCTCAGGCTCAAAATACACTGCCAGCCATTGTGTAGCCCCGAAGCGGTTTTCGGGATGAGATTGAGGAAAACGCATGTTTACAGCAACAGATGTGTTAAAGCCGGAGTTTGTCGCGCAGCCGCTCGATAAGCTATGGGCATTGATCTCCCCATTGTATATGGTGGACGAATCTCAAT
>NZ_NPKW01000665.1:0-432 GCF_002265885.1 Vibrio sp. 03_296 | reverse complement strand
GAAGTTGGCAAGGCAGCCGTCAATTCTCCTTTAAACAAGGCAATGCAAGAAGTGAACTTTGAGGATACCGCGAAATTCTTTGAAAAAGCGGCGAATCAACCACAAGCCATTCTGCAACTGCAAACGCAGTGGTGGGAGCAACAACTGCAAATTTGGCAGAATGTTGCGCTATCTGGCAATACTCAAAGTATCATTGAAGCGGACAAAGGGGATAAGCTGTTCTACAAACGAGCGTGCAGTCCGAAGCTATGTATAGCTTTATCAAACAGTCTTACCTTTTATTCAGCAAGACCTATATGGATACCATTGACGCCATAGAAGGTCTGGATGAAAAAACCAAAGAGCGCATTAGCTTTTTCTCTCGTCAAGCCATTAACGCACTTTCTCCATCAAACTTCATCGCGACCAACCCAGAGTTATTGAAATTGACGA
>NZ_NPKW01000664.1:0-1218 GCF_002265885.1 Vibrio sp. 03_296 | reverse complement strand
TGCTTCTAAATAGCGAGCTTGTTGTGTCGAATATTTGACCCAATTGGTTGACTGGTAGGGTATTACTTTTCAAGTTCGCCGGTAGTTTAGATTATCGGCTTGTGAGCGATAAAACTCGTTAACCTCAGGAATATCCGCTTTGTCAGGATCGAGGAAGAAAACCCAGAAACGATCGTTAATCACATTCAGTGCCAACTGCCCGCGACACACTGGACCTTTTATGTAAGCCATAATGGTGTTTTGTGCGTTATCTAGCATGAACTTAAAGCGTGTACTTCACTGGGAGGTCAATAAAGCACTCATTGGATTGGCCGCAATCTCAGGATCGTAATTTGGTAACTGCTCGACGACGTAATCTGCGTCAATAAACCACGCTTTCCAATCCTTCATTCGCTGGCTATTGAGAGCGAAAGGCATGTGTGTCTTATCGACAATCGTGYCTTGCTCGGGAATGATTCGGTAGTAAACACGTTCTCACCCGATATCATAGGGGCGACGAGTGACAATGCGCTGTACGGGTTCGCCTGGTGGGGTGGACGAACGAACCATAGTAAAGAAGCGAGGTTCCCCCTCTAACTCAGAAGAAATAGAGGTGCGATAAAAAAAGATGCTCGTAGATATAATCGTGCGCAAGCTGGTTTTACGCGAACTCTATTGAACATTTGCTCGTATCGCGTGATCTCCGCCGCCTGCTCACGAGTGAGCGGGATGTGATCGTTCATGATCGCGCCATTTTCCAGCCAAGCCATGAGCGTTTGGTGTTCTTTGGCCGAAAGATTTGGCATACCAAAGGGCATTCCCCAGCTTGGGTTGGTACGCTCGTACTGATCAAATTCTTCAATCGTCGGACAGGCTCAAATCACCGAACGTTTTAGCGCACTACGCGAAGCAGAAARGAAAGTCGCCAAATTGGTGACGGATGACATTGAAACCGCTGCCAACGCCAGCATCACCGAGCTGGCCACAAAGTGCAGACGTCAGTCAGAAGCTAGCCATACGCGCTTTGCCAAAACAATAGGCTGCAAAAATGTTCGTGAAATGAAGATCAAACTGGCTCAGTCGCTGACGGTTGGACAGCGTTTTATCCTTGAGCCGCCCGATCAAAGTGGCTACCAAGTGATTTACGAATCCATCAAACAATCACTCGATATCAACCGAGCTTTGATCAATGAACAAGACATTGATCAAGCCGTTGATTGGCTCTATGGTGCAAGACAA
>NZ_NPKW01000663.1:0-322 GCF_002265885.1 Vibrio sp. 03_296 | reverse complement strand
AATTTATTCAATAGGCTCAACCATGACGCTAACTTCTTTATCCTCATTGCAAATCAAGGTTTTGTTCTCTTGTCGGCGCGGCCTGGCGATCCGGATTTGCTCACGGTCAAGGGTTACCGAGTGATTCAACAAGCGGAAGTGGTGGTATACGACCGTTTGGTTTCACCGGAAATTCTCGCGTTAGCCAACGAAAAGGCGGAAATGATCTACGTAGGCAAAAAACTCGATTTTCATTGTGTTCCGCAAGAAGAGATCAACCAAATTTTGGTGACAAAAGCATTGGAAGGAAAACGCGTGGTTCGCTTGAAAGGGGGCGACTCGT
>NZ_NPKW01000662.1:0-629 GCF_002265885.1 Vibrio sp. 03_296 | reverse complement strand
GCTGTTCTACCACTAATTCGAGCCGTAAGATGAACACGTTAACTGCAGAGAAGCTGAACGAGTATATATTTTCTGAGCAGGGTGAGAGTTGTTTCACGCTATYAAGGAAATGACTACTTCGAAAGTGTTTTCAGACCAATTTACAAAAAAGACCTGACTGTTGTGGGCCTTGAAGCACTGGTCCGAATCCAGTGTGATGACGGAAGTATTATCCGTCCCGACCATTTTTTCATTCCGATGAGATCTCACCAATCGATAAGCTCAACGTTGAACGTTTGAGCCGCATCATGCACATACGCAATTTTGCTCAATCCAGTTATCGAGATAAGAAACTCTTTCTCAATGTGTTACCGCATGCGGTTGAAAGACTGGCATTAGAAGAGCTGAGCTACCATTTTTGCTAAAAACCATCCGAGAAGTCGATCTTTGACCCAGAGCAAATTGTCATGGAACTGATTGAAATCAAAGTGAACTGTGAGCAAGAGCTTCAATGCGCGACTCGCTCTTTGAGTAAAAACGGACTTTGGTGGGCCTATTGACGACTTTGGCATTTGCGGCCTCCACTCAGGAGCGCACACGCAATATACTGCCCAACATCATTAAGCTTGACCCGCTCTTTGCTTCAGCGC
>NZ_NPKW01000661.1:0-856 GCF_002265885.1 Vibrio sp. 03_296 | reverse complement strand
ATGTTTGCTATTTTTGTTTGGCATCAAGCCAGCAAAGTCATAACCCGCCTTAGCAATGACACAAATTCTATCGATAAAAAATGGGGCAGTGTGACTGCCCCAAATCGTTTTTCCGCATTGTTTTTGCTTTCTTGTTCCGTGTAAGAGTCAGAAATTGTTCTTTTATGCGGTTCCTAGCTTTCAACCAAACGTTGTTGAAGGCTTAGAACTTGTATGACACACCTGCGTAAAGAGAACCTAGCACGATGTTGACGTCGTCACTTGGGCCGTTATCGAACATAAAGCTGTCCACTTCGTAGGCTACGCGGAAGTTGAGGTTTTCAATTGCTTTCGGTGAATATTCCGCCACCCACACCAGCGCGGAATGAGGTTTCTGTCTTTGATAGAGGACCAAAATCGAGGTTCCAAGTCGCGGCCAAGACCCACTGTTGCAAAAGGACGCCATCCACTATCAAAGGTGTAACCAAGATTTGACCATCAACGCGATGTCTTTCAGGTTTTACCAGTGTGGCGGTCTGCGTTCGTCTTTAACTGTAATATCGCCGTAACGCGTGTATTGCCGCTTCAATTGCCACAATGCGGTTGAACTGGTAGCCACCGTACTAACTTGTATGTCGAATCGTTTGATTTAAGATCGAGTTCATTTCTACCAATACCATCATCGTATGCAGTGGTAGCACCGATACCACCACCTAGGTAGAAACCAGATACGTCTTTCTTCTCGATGTCGTTGGTGTTTGCCTGCGCTAAATGCAGAGACAGCAGCTAACAAAATACAACTTTTTTCATTTTGTAATTCACTCTGTTACTTTCAATAAAACGGCGTGCATTATAGGGTGCGACTTATGAGATACAA
>NZ_NPKW01000660.1:0-1296 GCF_002265885.1 Vibrio sp. 03_296 | reverse complement strand
AGCGACACAAAGCCCGACGAAGGATATTTTAATCATGGGCGACATGAATCTTTCTGCAAGCAGTGAGCGCTTTGACACGCTTTTTTCTGGAATGCAAATCTGCCCCTATTGCAAGTTGGCCAAACTTACCGACGTTGACACTGCCGTCATGGCTGCAAATTTCCATCGATCACTTATGGCTCAACAGTGATTTGCTATCTGTAAAGGAGTCTATGATGAAGTGATCGGTTCGGATCATCGAGCTATCATGACTTATCTAAACATTCAATGAGAGTGCAAAACGGCAGAGTGTTGAAAATCCCCCATACTGCGCGCGAACCGTACTGAGGCGATGAGMCAACTAACCATTTGATTCAAAAAGTTTGTTTTTGTTATTGACCCAAATAAAAAATCCGTTAAAGTACGCCTCGTTCTCACGGCGAAGGTCGTTAGAGCAGGTGGTGTTACCATCGCAGCATGCGTTGCCCTGGTGGTGAAATTGGTAGACACAAGGGATTTAAAATCCCTCGACTTTCGAGTCGTGCCGGTTCAAGTCCGGCCCGGGGCACCATCCTAACTCAAACCAGCAATGGTTATCTAAAAGGCGCGTTGGCAGAGTGGCTATGCAGCGGATTGCAAATCCGTGGACCTCGGTTCGACTCCGGGACGCGCCTCCATTCTCTTTCCTTGTTCTCGTTCCGTTCATTCGCGACCTTATTCAATAATTCCTTGTAATCATTGATTTAATCTTTGTTTTTCTTCTCTCTCTTTCATTTTGTTTCAGTGACAAACGCGATGTGATCTGCGACGCAACGATTGCGTTATTACTCTAGCTATTTTATTAAACTACATGAATCGTTTTTGATTAATGGATAACGTTAACTAGAGGTAACAACATGGAACAGTTGGGCGACATTTTAATTGTTTTGATTATTTTCACCGCCATTTTTGGTAGTGGCATGCTAAAAATCTTTTTAAATCATCGTGAAAAGGTTAAAGCGTTAGAGTTGACGAAAACGGAAGGTGCGTCTGCTGATGTGCAAAGAGAGATGCAGCAGCAGATCGACAAACTCACAAAGCGCGTGATTGTGCTAGAAGAAATCGTCACCGACAAATATCAGTTGGAAAAAGAGATCGCTTCCCTGTAGCAAATGTGGGCATGAAAAATTATCGAGAAGAGACCGTGGGTCTCTTTTTGCTTTTGAGCGTTTGTTTATCGTTCGTCAAAAAAATCTTTATTTCGGATGTATTTGCTCATTAGGTGGTAAGTGAATGGTCGGATAAGCCAACTGAGCACTGAGCGCCCCAAGCGTTCAT
>NZ_NPKW01000066.1:0-906 GCF_002265885.1 Vibrio sp. 03_296 | reverse complement strand
ATCAAAGGTGGACGGATGCAAGTAAGGACTGTTTTATACATGGCCATGATGTCAGCGATGCAATGTAACCCTGTATTTAAAGAAACATATCAACGACTTTTGGCTGCTGGAAAACCCAAAAAAGTAGCGCTCATTGCCTGCGTCAGAAAGATGGTAGTTATTCTAAATTCAATGCTTAGAGATGGCTGTATGTGGAATGGCAGATAGCGCCAAAAATTAACTATTGACGCCATAGTCTCTTGTTATGTTTAAGACTCAATGGGTTAAGTTTTACGAAACCAAGAGCTTAACTCGACTTACCTTTAAAAACCAAAACCAGACGCTAAAAAGCTGAATTAACTCATAAATTTGATTCTAATGATTTTGAGTTTTAGCGTGAGAAACCGAAAACTGGAGCTCAAACCTTGAAACCAAGACGCTTTATTCGACTCATAAACGCACTGAGCTTTAATGAGGCAACTCTCAGAATTTTTCGCGCCCACGAATTGGAGTCCAGAAAACAGCGACCACTGAAGTTAACTTGCCGACAAGACCAAAATTAGAAAGCCGAGAATGCAAAGAAAAGATGCAACCAACTGATTTTACGTGATTAAACATAACGCCCTGTTAAGGTGTGAGCAACGCAATACCGAAACTTCCGCATACCACCTTAAACACAAAACGCAACGCATAGCAAAAATGCCAAGCGTTGCGAATCACTCTTAAACAGATTGTTAGCCTATAAATTATGATGTTAAATCAAACTTTTCTTAGGCTTTGGAACTGAATATCGTCACCACACTTTGCCGATACTTGCTTTGACAATGAGTTAACCACCTTGCCATAAACCATCAAGTTGGAGTCTCCTTTATAACTAAAAATCAACTCACAAGTTCTGCAATGATCCGAGCGCCATCTCCAGAACAC
>NZ_NPKW01000659.1:0-998 GCF_002265885.1 Vibrio sp. 03_296 | reverse complement strand
AAACGAGCACAACGGTGACGTATGAGATCAAAGACCCTCAAGGACTGATGTCTCAAGCAACATTGATCATTCAGTTTTGTTAAACCGAAGGCTTTAGTGATCGATAACATCACCCTTGAAGGACGTGAAGATGAAAGTGTCATCCTCAACTTGCAGCAATTAGCAGGCAAAGGAGGAGAGGTTAAGATTGTGGAACTGCCGAGAAATGGGCTGATTCACAATGGTCAATATGTACCCCAAGCGAACTTTGCTGGCAAAGACAGTTTCACGTTCCAAGTGACGAATGTCGAGGGGACGACCTCAAATATTGCCACGGTTTCGATCAACATTCTGCCAGTCAACGACTTACATACTTTTCGTGTTAACGCCTCTAAGTTGCAAGTCAGTGCGGACGAGCGTATTGAACTGTCGGTTGTGCAATTAAAAGACATTGATTCCAACAACCACCAGTTCAATGAACAAGTCTCTGGGCGTAAAGCGACAATACTTAATGCGGATAAGTCGGTTGCAATCGTCGTGATTCCTTCTCAATCCGTTGGCAATGAAAAGCTTGTGTTCAGTGCAACGGTTCGTGACGAACAAGGAGAGGCGGTTACTCATAGTTTGACATTAACGGTGCATGCCACGACGCCTAGTGTGAAGCAGGCAAACTTAAGCTCAAGTTTGGTAGCTCACTGAATGTGAAGCCTCTTGAATCTGAATACAAAGGGAAGTTCCAACTGCGTATTACGCGCCCAGCAGAACATGGTGAAGTGCAAATTGTGAATCAGGAATTGATTTATCAAGCCCCGTCTCAAACAGCATTAACCATGATCGACAGATTCAACTATGAAGTTCTTTTTGATAACGGAGAGAGCAAGCAGGGATGGTTTGAAATAGAGTTGTCGCCAACCAGCACGATTTCTGGCCAAAAWGATGATTCAGACAACCCACCAACAGCTGATTCTGGTGGTGAAGATGCGGTTCTCTAGGCTTGGAGTCGGCATGGCTAATTGGCA
>NZ_NPKW01000658.1:0-793 GCF_002265885.1 Vibrio sp. 03_296 | reverse complement strand
GATTGCCGCGACTAAGGAAGCTCAGCCCGAGCCATCGCCACTTTATCTCGATGTAGCTCAAGCATTGGCAAGGAGCGAGCTCTCTTGCAGTAAGAAGGCGGTTGCCAAGCACTTTAAACTCAGTACAGAAGAAGTGGATCGGCTGTTTAACGAATTGATCAGCGCGGGCGTGGTCGGTAAGAAAGCCAATAACCACTACCACTGGTTGGGCGACGCCGCAGTGGTCGGTAGAGTACCGCTCTTTTCAGGGAGCAGTTTTGCTCCCTTTCTTTATTCCTGGGAGTTGGTTAATATCCGAAAGTTCAAAGATTTGCTTAAATGGATATTAGGAGTCGTCGATGCAAATGAAATTACCCACTCTTGCGGCATTATGTTTGGTTACTTTACTGGCGGGTTGTAGTGCTCATCAGAAGAAAGAGATTAAAGAAGGCTTTACGGAAGTGGGCCATGCCACCAAAGATGCGGCAAGAAAACCGGCCATTTTTCCGTGATACCGCGAAAGACATTGGTGAAAACCTCGACGAAGCCACCAGCCAATGATCCTCTAGCCGAGAGGTAGTGCAATGCGTATTGATATGACAGGGACTTGTGTTAGTCGAAGTATCTATATTGATAGGAAACCTGAAAAGGTCATCGACTATATCAGCGATTTTGGGACTTGGGCCAAGTGGTCGCCATGGTTAATTTTGGAGCCGAAAAGCGAGGTTACCTTTAGTACTTTCCAGCAGCAGCCTGGGGCTCAGTACGCATGGAAAGGTGAGCGTATTGGTGCAGGAAAATGGAGTTAGCGCAC
>NZ_NPKW01000657.1:0-607 GCF_002265885.1 Vibrio sp. 03_296 | reverse complement strand
ATTAGTTTGAGTATATACCCAATGCCCGTCGAATTCTGACCTATACTTATCCACTAGGAGAGCTGTGTTCTGTTAAATCAATCACTTTTGGGGCATAAGTATGGCGTACAAAGGAAGAATCGCTCAATGGAGCCAAGACAAAGGTAATGGTTTTATTAAAATCGACGGTTCGGGAGAGATGGTTTATTTCAATAAAGCAGAAGTGATCGGCAGTGCTACCTTAGACGATGTGGTGACGTTCGAAGTGGAGCGAAACAAACACGGACAGGTCGTCGCGGTGGCTGTACAAAAAGCGTTTGTGTTCTCTTTTGCAATCGGGGTGGCCATTATTTTCTCACTGCTGTTTTGCGGGTATTTGGTTATTCCGTTACCCCGCATTAGCGGTTCTACATTACTTTTTTATCAGTGCAGTCATGTTCGTGCTTTGCGCATTTGATGTCTCTGCCGCCAAGGAGAGCAAGCCAAGAGTACCAGAAATGTTGTTTTATATTCTGGCATTGATTGGCGGTTGGCCCGGAGCATTCTTTGCTCACGTGGTTTTGAGTCACAAAGTCGGTAATAYCCCCTTTTTGGTCATGAGCTGGCTGATGGCGCTGATTAACATGGC
>NZ_NPKW01000656.1:0-645 GCF_002265885.1 Vibrio sp. 03_296 | reverse complement strand
TTTTTTGTTCAGCTCTAGAGATCTTGTTTGAAACAAGCGCGTGGCGTGATAATCAACGCCATTTCATACGGTGCTTTACGACGCTTACGGCTCACGTATAGTTTGTGATAACCCCAAGCCAAATCTTTTGGTCAGGGCAAACGACATAGAGGGCGCACCCCTCGGCACGTTTCATCGCGAACAATCTGTGACTGAAGATAGCCTTCCAGTACCTCTCCTTGTTCTGTTTCTAAACGCCAGTTGAACTCGCTTTCACGCGCACTGGTGCCAAGATTCAGTTCCACTTCCACCGGATCGCCATCACGCAATACCAATACTGGCGCTAATACGTCTTTCTTGTGTTTTTCTCAGCTGAAGCCAGTAGTTTTCATCGCTGCTAGTGTCATAGCCAAGAAAGTTGAGCAGGCGGCGTAGCGTTTCTTCGGAGACCAATGCTTCGTCTCCCCAAGCGCTGACATAGCTGTCAGCTAATCGTGCCATTTCTGCGACTTTCTTTAATGCTGTTTGTTCTTTCATCGCTCTCTCCGAAGGTACTTCTGAAAACCTTCAATGTAGGGTTTATTTGCTGCTAGTCATTGTCTGTAGACAAAGGACCAAGGCAGCCATTGGGCTACCTTGGTTTTGTTGATTAACGGTGAACCGCTT
>NZ_NPKW01000655.1:0-1038 GCF_002265885.1 Vibrio sp. 03_296 | reverse complement strand
TTTCCTTTGTCGGAAGAGTGTTTTTTGATGATCGTACAGAGGGTTAAGGTACGCCTTAACCCTTTTAAGGAAGGAGATTTAGAACAACTTGCTCGACCAACCAAGCTTGTTACGTAATACGTGATAGTAGCTGTAGTCTTTTGGATGGATCAGACGAAGTCGATTGGCTCTGGTAGATGTGATCTCATCGCCGGGAGATACGGGAAGAGAGACTTGGCCATCACAGCTGACTTCTTGTGTTCCTCGGTTGTCTGGCGATACCAGTAGTTTAATTCTGCGATTGCCATCTACGACTAATGGTCTACTTGAAAGTGTATGAGGGAACATTGGCACCAAAGAAATGGCGTTCAGGCTCGGTGATAAAATTGGGCCCCCGCCAGCAGAGCGAGTAAGCGGTTGAACCTGTTGGTGTGGAGACAATTAAACCGTCTGCACGTAGGAAACGCAAAGCTCTCATCGATGTAAACCTCAACTCAATCATATGACGCGACTTGCCATGGATGGAGCACCGCTTCATTGAGTGCCGCGTTGTGGCTTTTTACTTGCCCATGCCGGTGGATTTCTGCTTCAAGCAAAAAACGTTCTTCCTCGATGTAGGCTCCGTCCAACACGGCTTTCAGAGATTGCTGGAAATCTTCAGGGTTCAAGTCGGTCAAGATCCAGATCTGCCTCTGTTTACTCCGATAACACGGGTGTTGAGCGAGAGAGAATACGTGCTGCACCGAGCATATTGCCATCACCACCTAACCACGATGGCCAARTCGGCTTTTTCACCTAACTCGACCAAACCAGCAAAGTGCTCTTCGGGAACATCATTGAGAATGGCGGAAAGTCGATCGTCAATAAATACCTGATAGCCGAGTGAGTTCAACCAATGATATAGGTCGCGATGTGTCTGAATCGCTTGTTGATCTCTTGGCTTACCGATAATGGCGATCACGTTAAATGGTTTTTTCATAGCTTTTCCGCACTAAAAGAGGCTGAAATCGGGATTCTCATCCCCATAATAATGGCAAGATTATCTAACTTTGCGAATTT
>NZ_NPKW01000654.1:0-532 GCF_002265885.1 Vibrio sp. 03_296 | reverse complement strand
GGTGCTTCTAACATATTCACGCAGCGGATCAGCGTGCTTTCCTGCACCCGATGACCCGATCACACCAAAAATGGTGCCTTCTGCGATGTGTAAGTTAATGTCTTTCAAGGCATGGATTTCCTTACTGCCTTGATAGAACACTTTATTTACTTGGTTAATTTCAATCATTTCTCAACCTGTGCAGGGACAACAGAATATTATTTTGAGCTCTAGCTCACTTTTTAGATGATGCTATGGCTTTCGTGTTTTTAAGTCAATAGATATTTTTACGTCTAGACGTCTAAACGTTTGTTTGGGGCTAACGGATTTGCTATGAGTTAGGTGATATTCGTATATAGAGGGTGTTTTGACGATGTACCTCACGGCTTGGAAACTCGCAATGTAGCGCTTTTAAGGTATAATCTCGGCTTATATTCCTTTGTGACAGAGACAGATACTTTGGCAAAACCAGCTGTTTTTTTGGATCGTGATGGCGTGATTAACGTTGATCATGGTTACGTTCATGACGAGCACGACTTTGAATACATTGAAG
>NZ_NPKW01000653.1:0-983 GCF_002265885.1 Vibrio sp. 03_296 | reverse complement strand
GACACGATGATCTTGTGAGAGATCTCGTGCGAGTAGACCTAAGTTACTTAAACTGCCGAACAAGCCGTGTAGCAAACAATGGCTTGACCGTCACCTTCGAGTTTGTAATTGAGCAATGCTGACATTTATCTTGTTCGTGATGGGTTTAACGTGGAGTATCCGCGAGGATCTCGTTATAATCCCCCAGAGTTTAAACATTGAGATTGTGAAAAGCGAATGAAAACAATTGAGGTTGATGAGGATCTATACCGTTACATTGCTAGTCAAACCCAGCATATTGGCGAAGTGCATCGGATATTTGCGCCGCCTATTGAATGTGGATGGACGTCAGACTGTTGCCCCTATTACGATAGAACCGAAAGGCATCGTAGTAAGCAAAGATGCAGGCAAAGACACTCAACTTGATGGCGTAAAAGAGATGCGCTCACTATTAATTTCTGATGAGTTTGCCTCATTAAAGAAAGCCATCGATCATTTATGCTTGTGCTGAGCACGCTACATCGCATCAACCCTGAGTCGTTTACTCAAGCGACAAAAGTGAAAGGTCGTAAGCGTGTTTATTTCGCTGACAATGAGGCGACATTGCTAGAAAATGGCAATACGACGAAACCAAAATCCATTCCAGGCACGGGTTTTTGGGTCATCACCAATAACAACACTAGCCGTAAGAGGCAAATGGTCGAGCAAGTGATGGTACATATGGAATTCCAGCCTGATTTAATTGAAAAAGTAACAGGTTCAATTTAAGAAACCTGATAGAAGCCTCATAATGCGCAAGATTATGCCGATATTATGAGGCTTTTTKKTTGAGTATATTTAAGAAGGATGTCATTAATGGCTATGCACCCTCGTGCAGGGCAGAAAGCTCTGCAAGAAGATCTTCACAATATCCCAGCACTCGTTGCTAATTATTTCCTCCTTCAACCCGATCCGACAAACTCAGCACACAAAGTAGAGTTTGGTACGTCAGGGCATCGCGGTTG
>NZ_NPKW01000652.1:0-959 GCF_002265885.1 Vibrio sp. 03_296 | reverse complement strand
GTGGAGTGGACATAGCAAAATTTGGTTGCGGYAGGGCGCTGCTTTTTCGGGGCATGATCTCTCCACAACCATCCGCCGCTATCAACTATGGCGTTAGCTGTCTGCAATCGGGGGCGTTTTTGGCGGGAGCGCAGATTGGCGCCATCCTCAAATGGACTTACGACAATCCGTTTATTCACTCCGATGTGAAAGTTCACGATAGTATTCGCATCGCAGTGTTTATGACCAAAGTATTACGTGAATATCTTGGTGAAGACTTTTGCCCAAAACGGGTGATGATTTCAGGCTCACGACAAAATCGTCAGCGTTATYMAGATTTTTTTGGTTGTGAAATCGGTTGGAATCACAAGCGCACGGAAGTTTGGATTCATTCTGACGAGCGTTTGGCCGTTAGGCAGAAAAAAACAATAGCCAACAAGCGGCTGGCAATGAACTTTGCTGATCTGGATGATTACTCACATGTCCAGTACCTGACGATGAGCTAAATCGATTACGAGCTAGGTCAACTTACAGCTGTCATTATTGGTTTACCAACGCTCAATCGAGTTGCGGAACTGATATCTATGTCAGAACAGCAACTGCAGCGGCGATTGCATGCGCTAGGGCTAAATTTTTCGACGGTTTTGTGGATATGTTCTTAGTAATCAAGCGGTCAATGCGCTCACTCAAGGGGTTACCATTGAGGACGTTTCGTCGGCGATTAGGTTATACCAATATCGCCAGCTTCAACCGCATGTTTAAGAAACATCGTGGAGTCATCGCCCAAAGAGTACCTGCAGCGTTTCCACGATGGTTCGTTAAGTCGTTCAACGGGGTAGAAACCATCGTTTCCCATACGCTGATGCGTAATTTGGTTGTGGAATTACGGCCCTCTTGTTCCATCCACACCCACTAATGGCCCCACAACGGTTCGATAGGGCAAGATGCCGCCCAAMSGGGCGATCGAGATCGCTGCTATC
>NZ_NPKW01000651.1:0-784 GCF_002265885.1 Vibrio sp. 03_296 | reverse complement strand
ACAACTCATAATGATAAGTAGAAGAGCGACCATTTTTTATTGGAAAAGGATATTCCATTCATCGATTAGTCGTTTTAGCCAACTTATTGATTCTCTCTACCAAGCTCCTGTTCATCCTCGTGGATTCGAACCGTTTCTAGAGCAAATGGTGGGCGAGTTTCGTTTGGCCGACGCAGTCTTTCATATTCAGTCAAACTACCGTGGAGAGCTGGTTTCAGGCTGGATGGCCGGCCCACAAATTGATGCTGTCATTGAGTACATAGAGCAAGATCTCGCGCGCGGCAATATCATTAACGACTTCATCGCCACAAACCCATCGGGCGATTTATTCTCTAATAAACACATCGGTAGACAACACGACTTAACCCCGCAAGAACAGAAAGTCGAATGACTGGTTTGACCGCCACGGTTTTTGCGATGTTGCTACCGCTTTGATTGGCCATGCAGATGGCAACATTGCCTTCCTCAGTGTGCATCGAAATCAAAGTGAGTTGCCACTGGATGAAACCGAACTTTATCTATTGGAAAAGCTGGTCCCTCACATTCAACGTGCATTTTCGCTTTATCAGCAGTCCAAAACCTCACAGCAATACACTAATAATCTTACCCAAATCATCAGCCAGTTGCCTCATGCTGCGCTGCTTTATGACAGCAAAGGCGCTTACGTTGCCGCCAATCACAAAGCGAAAGATCTCATCGCGTTGCAGGAAAACGTTAAGCTGCTACCCAGTGAACTTAGCTTCTGTGACGCCACATTACGCCATGAGTTTCTGCTCAATGTTCA
>NZ_NPKW01000650.1:0-1046 GCF_002265885.1 Vibrio sp. 03_296 | reverse complement strand
CCTCTCTTACCTGCTCTGGAATCCCTCCAATATTGGCTCCAATCACGGGTTTTCCATACGCCATCGCCTCAAGAACGGACATTGAACAGTTCTCGTAGCACTCTGACGGCACCACGATCGCACTGGCTTTTTTAATCTAGTTGAGTCAATGCATCGCCAGATTGAAGCCCAGAAATTCGATCATGCTGTATTGCTGTTTTAACGTCTCATGCAGTGGGCCATCCCCCACCACTTTGAGCGGCAGCAAGCGTTGTGACTGTTAGATAAGCAGCCGCCAGCGTTAGCTATCGCCTTTTCCTGACTTAATCGTCCTAGATAGAGAAAATAACCGTCATCACTGACGTCGCTGCAATCGACGTTTTCATCGATGCCATTGACAATCACTTCAATGTGGTTTTCTGGTAACTTGCGGCGCAAGATGCTCGCAAAGAAATTCGCTCGGAGAAATAATCCACGTCTAAGCCGCACGAATAATTTCCCGCTAAAGATTGATAGGTTGCTTCGAGTGAGAGCAACACACTTTTAAATAAGGATCCTTGTTGGCAACGGTAACGTGTCGCGTTCCAAACACTGCCATCTAGGCACGCTTCGCAAGTTTTACCTTGGCGTATATCATGGTGTAACTCGGGCAAGCAATTTTCGTATCGTGCGCCGTGAGTACCGTTTTGCAACCGCAGATTTGCCACTTTAATCAGCGAGGGTGTCAACTGATGGTAAATCATTATGTAAAATGTACGATTTGTGGTTTTTCTTGCTCAATCAGTGTTTTTAGCTTGGCACACGCATCACTGTTGTGAATAAACGCCCAAGCGGTCTTCAAACTACTGCTGATCCCATGCCCTTGGTGGTAGTCGACGTTGTCGACAAAAAAGTCACTGTATGAGGAAGTGAGGTTTTTCTCATGCTTCATGGCGAAATCGATGATCTCGAAACCCGCCGAATGAACGCAGCTCACCGCTCTTGCAAAAATCGACCGTCTCAGCACCGCCTTTCAAAAAGAAGAACTTGTTAACCAACAATATTTTCATGCCTGCTCTCCTTTCGTT
>NZ_NPKW01000065.1:0-2215 GCF_002265885.1 Vibrio sp. 03_296 | reverse complement strand
AGTTGATGAATAGATCAAAACCAGTTACATCGTAGTTGTGAAATTCTTTTTTCTCGCCGTTTACTTTACGACCTTCTAGGTACTCACCACCGACAGCCACTTGACCACCAACAGAGAATTCTTCGCCAGAAAGGATTAGGTCGATCATTGACTCGCGAGCACGCTCAGAAACGTTTTGGTTTACGTCTGCTGCGATCGCAGAACCAGCAACAAGAGATAGCGCCACCGCTAATACTGTTTTTTTCATTTTTATTTTGTCCTATCAATTTTATAGATTTTTTCACCACTCGACTTAGCCCGTAAGCGCCAGCCGTTGCGGCGAAATTATTCTCAAAGACAAAACTTTCCTAATAAAACATTACAAATAGATATAAATTACAACCACTAGGGCAAGGAAATTTTTCTAAAAAACAATGAAAAACGCGCTCTATTTAATCGATTAACTGTATTTTTAGCGAACGTAATCACAAAAACAGCCAACAATTCACAAAAAAGTATAAATATTAAATCAGCATATAAATTTTCAGTTTTAATCACTTTCAATGACACCCCACCAAGCGCTGACGAAAAAACAAGCACAGCAACGCTCACAAAGTGTACAAACCAACCTATTACTCAGCGTCTAACTTAACTCTGTGTTTAGCGTTAAAAATACTTTCCAAGGGCTGCGGCGTCTTCTTATAACGTACATAGGTATCTGTACTTTGATCATATACGTATGTGTTTATGCTCGGGCTGTTCCAGTCGCAAATGGAGTGAACAGGTACAAGCCTTTCCTCTACAGGAGATATATCGACTTCGTGAACACGCTTAGAGTTCGATAGCTCACAGTCAATATGAGTCAACATCCAGCGCAGTGATTTGGCTCCTTCAGTCGGAGCCCAAACGCCCCAAATCTCTTTTTTCTCACTTTGACATTCAACGCTAATGTGCTGATAGACTTTTAAGCTTCCGCCAAAAATAGCTCCTGGCAATCTCGAACGAATGGCCATAGCGGGAAAAGAAAACTCCCCTTGTTCATTGGTTTGAGTCTCATCCAATATCGCTTTCCCTTTGTTATACCCTTCGTAAAACAACTCTCGAACAACCGTCATTCCTTCCTGTGGCACTCTTTCAAGCGTGATCACCCCATGCACTTCTGGAGACATCTCAACATCATATTTTTTAAATGGCCAAAACATGGCATTTGCTCCTGACGAAAAAGCCCCTAACGAAGCCGAACAAAACCAATAGCAGCGTGACTCTTTAAGCCATAGCCCCACTTTATTGAGTACATCCAGTTGAGATCATATGGAAAACGACAAAACAGCGAACGTGCTTCGCTAGAAGAAAATAATTTGTGGGAAGGAACTCGAAGGAATATGTAATGGATGATGCTATTTTTGCGTTATCGAAACAGCAAGTAGGGTGAGGCGTTGCCGCCTCATCCCTCTTACAGAACCGTACGTACGGGCCTCGTATACGGCTCATGCACACTTCCATTCAGCATAATTGCTGAACACATACCCTGTCTTAACATGCTCGATATTGAACAAACCAAGATCGTTAAACCATTGATTTGGCATCGCATAGCTGGCTAAGGGACTCTGTGCATTTTTCCAGCTACTCATTTGAATTGACCTGAACGGCGGCTTGTAACCAAGCTGTTTCAGCTTGCGGTGCARCCGTRACGGTTTCTTCCATAATTTTAACTGGATGCTGCGCAGTCTGCGCCTTAACCATCCTGCTATTCGCGAGAACTCCCTGCTGGTATTGGCGATCCTGAAGTACTGACTGAACCCTCGTAAAACGGGATTTAGCTCGTTGATGACCTGCACTATCGGCTTTCCGCCATTACGTTTGCTCATCTGCTTCAACTTCTGTTTGAACAGAGCCAGTTTCTTGGGCTGAATTCGGGTGTATTGTTCCCCGATTTCGACGCCAAGGAACTTCACCCCATTTTCGCTGTGTGCTATATGGGATTTGCTCTGATTCACCGTCAGTTTCAACTCTTTTTCCAGTATCTTTGTCGCCTGAGCAAGCGCATTCTCTGCTCCTGCTCGGCTACGACAGAAGATCAAGATATCATCCGCATAGCGCACTATGCGGTGACCACGCTTTCGCATCTCCTGATCGAACGCATCCAGATAGATATTCGCTATCAGTGGACTTATTACCCCACCTTGCGGACTCCCTAATTCTGTCTGCTGCCAATGCCATCAACCATCACTCCACT
>NZ_NPKW01000649.1:0-959 GCF_002265885.1 Vibrio sp. 03_296 | reverse complement strand
ATGCAGGTTATCGTTCATCTGGATGACCCATTCCTATGTTTTGAAAAAGACAAATTTGTGGGTTTTCTCTTCCTGAACTCTCGAGAAGTGGACGCGTTTGATGAAGGGCTGATTGAGAAACTTCAGCCTTATATTGATATGGTGAAATTCACCATTGTCTCTGAATATCAGATCGTGCACGCCATTGCGGATTGTGCTGAACGAACTCAAGTTCTGTTTCCTGTTTACCATAAAGATTCGTGTGCGCACAAAGAGCGCATGAGCCATTACACCCGAATTATTGCCCACGACATGGCGGAGGAGTGGTCGCTAGACGACGAAACCATAGAGCATCTCTCTCTTTTCGCCCGCTTCCACGATTTGGGTAAAGTGAGACTCGACATCGAACTGGTGTGCAAAACCGATACGCTGGATGCGCAAGAACGCAATACAATGCGTAATCATGTGGAAAATGGCATTAGWAAYCATGGACCGTATTCTTGAATCTCTGGGCAATCCTAATCACCCAAGTATCACATTGTTGCAGCAAATTATAGGCCTATCACCATGAGTTTTTAGATGGCTCAGGTTATCCATTTGGTTTGAAAGGGGAGGAAATACCACCTGCGGCAAGAATTGTCTCGGTGGCGAATGTGTTTGATGCGCTCACCACGCACAGGCCTTATCGCCAAGCTTGGTCGGTGACGCATGCCTTGCTAGAGCTTGAAAAAATGGTGATTGTAGGAAAACTGGATCGCAGATGCGTGAATGCGCTGCGCGAACACCAAGAAGAGCTGCGTGATGTTGTGGCGCGTTTTCCTGAACACGACCCCAAAGATGGTTTCTACTAAAGTCCTTACTTTTAATAGGTAAAGACAATTAAATCTATAGATTCAATCGTTTTTACCTCTAATCTCCGCTCGTCATAGACTACACCCATTGAGAGAAGAAAGGCTTCTCTAGCAAAAATAAATAAGGTG
>NZ_NPKW01000648.1:0-803 GCF_002265885.1 Vibrio sp. 03_296 | reverse complement strand
CCTCTGATAATGCTCGTGATGGCCGTGTGCTTGTGGCGGCAGTGGCGGAGCAAATGCTGTCTGTGACCGCCGCCGTCAATGAAACGGTTGCTCAGGTCAAAACAGCTAGAGGCCAAAAACGCGCGATATTGGCGGAATCGTCAATATGATCAGCAGTATCTCAGAGCAAACCAACTTGCTCGCGCTGAATGCTGCGATAGAAGCGGCGCGAGCGGGTGAATCTGGACGCGGCTTTGCCGTCGTAGCCGATGAAGTGCGAAGCCTAGCCAAACGTACAGGTGTAAGCAACAACGCAGATCGAGGCGATGCCAAGACAAGAGCAAGCTCAAACCGTTGCCGTGTGACTGCAATGGAAAACACGCAGCCTAAGGTAGAGAGTTGTCAGAAAAACACCGCACAAGCGAGCCAACTGCTGGTGAGCATTGAGCAGCAGTCTCAAGATTCTCTCAATCGAGTGCGTGAGGTTGTCATCGCAACGGATGAACAAGTGGAAGTGGTCCGTGAGCTTGTCGTGGCCATGGAACAGATATCCTGCATGTCGAAGGAGTCTATTCGATCAATGGAGAATAACCAGGTGGCCAGCCAGAATTTGAACGCGCTTTCTGATCATCTCAAACAAGAAGTTGCCTTCTTTAAAGTGTAACGGTCAACGAATACTTGGCCGATAAAATGTAAAAACTCAATCTGTCACCAGGTTGAGTTTTAAAGCACTTAGGTCGTTGTTTCACTTAAGGAGAAAGGCGCCTCAGCCAAACCACTTATTGTTAAATATTGATACTCTGCCTTCCTATGGTGCGAGCAAA
>NZ_NPKW01000647.1:0-1103 GCF_002265885.1 Vibrio sp. 03_296 | reverse complement strand
CACCGCAAGGGCGCGAGCAATCGCAGCACGCTGTTGCTGACCGCCTAGATAAGTGACCTGGGTAGTAATCTTTACGCTCATACAAGCCGACTTTTTTCAGCAGCATTTCTGCTTTTCGATCGCCTCGGCYTTGGGCACACCCAGAACATGAACGGGCGCTTCAATCACATTTGTAGCACCGTCATGTGAAGACCAGAGGTTAAGCCCTGAAAACCATCGCCAAGCGCGAACGGATACGCTGGACTTGCTTTTCATTGGCTGGAACCGCCTCACCCGCACGATTGTTTTTCATCTGGATTAATTCGCCATTAACCCAAATTTCACCTGCGGTAGGCGTTTCTAGTAAATTGATGCATCTAAGGAAGGTACTCTTACCGGAGCCGGAAGAGCCAATGATGGAAATAACGTCCCCTTTGTGTGCAGCAAGTGAAATGCCTTTTAGCACTTCATTCTGACCAAACGTTTTGTGCAGTTGTTTGATATCCAGCGCTGGTACGTCATGCATGCGCTTGTACTCCCTGTGTTTTTGTCACTGCCAAGCACTCCGGCCCCTTGAATGGATACAAACTAGCATCCTATCAATTGAGTTGCAACAAATTATTAACCTGCATTTTTAGCATAGTTAAAAACGAAAAGTAGATTTATATTCACAATTTAGCAATATATTCTTTTACTGATGCATAGAAGGCATTAAAAAAGCCTACCAAGGGGCAGGGYTTWATATTAAATCAACAATTTAACAAAATATCAATACTACTGATTACGCTGCAATGTAATGTAGTTAACTGTTTTGCTCTGAGCCTGTAGTCGAGTACGCTCAGCCTCATCAATCATCAACCATGAGAGTCGATTGACTCATCCGTTGCAGCGGTGCCTTTAAACTGATCCATAATATAACGAGCGCTCAAATCACCATCTTCAGTACTAAACCAATAGTTTGTTGCAATGAAATGCATCTAAATCACTAGCATCGTCGTAGAGATACTCGGAAGAATGACACTATCACTAACAAACGAATAAAGTACATGAAGCTTAATCTCCGTTAGATTTGAGTTTGGCCTAATGCTAATACGCTGTATGCCATTGTCACTTTCTTGAATTGC
>NZ_NPKW01000646.1:0-736 GCF_002265885.1 Vibrio sp. 03_296 | reverse complement strand
CCCATCGCTATCGGTCTGTGCCTCACACTTATCCATCTCATCAGCATTCCGGTGACCAACACTTCGGTCAACCCAGCTAGAAGTACCGGTGTTGCTCTCTATGTTGGTGATTGGGGCCACTGGGCGCAACTTTGGCTATTTTGGGTCGCGCCGATTCTAGGCGCATTACTTGGGGCGGTGGCCTACAAGTTGATTTCAGGCCCCAACAAAGACTAATCACAGCGAGCCGCCGATTCGAGCGGCTCTTTTTCTATTGCCTCTCAATATTTTATAAAACGCATCACAACTTTGTGACTTGGTCACAAATGGTCACAGAGCAATTCATTGAACTGGGTTTATAGTTTTGTTATTGACTCTCTGCCACGCAACACTATGACCTCACCTGCCTCATATCGGATTATGCTTGTCGAAGACGACTTGGAACTCGCTGAGTTGATCAAAGATTTTCTACAAAACTATGAATTTCAGATTGATATCGTCTCGGATGGCTTTCATGCCGTCGATGCAATCTTGTCAAACCAACCTGACTTGGTGATTCTCGATATTATGTGCCGGCAAGCGGAATGGAAGTGTGCAAAGCGATACGCAGTAAGTACCATGGCATGATTTTGATGCAAACGGCCCTAGATGACGACATAGACCAAGTCATGGGATTAGAACTGGGCGCAGACGACTACATCGTGAAGCAAGTAAAACCAAGATTACTGCTGTCGCGCATTCGCGCGTTGCTGCGTAG
>NZ_NPKW01000645.1:0-796 GCF_002265885.1 Vibrio sp. 03_296 | reverse complement strand
TCTCGCTCATCAATACCATGGCTGCGCTGCCATAGCGACGCCCCTAAACGGCCAAATCGCTTGAGTAACTGACGATTAATCACTGTTTTCACATCTTGGCAAACGTACAAACCCGCTTGGTTCAACTTCTCTAAACTCACTTTGCCAACCCCAGGGATTTTTGTAAAGGCAAAGTATCAATCACACTCTGAACTTGCTCTGGTGGAATCACAAACTGGCCATTCGGTTTGTTCATGTCCGAGGCCACTTTGGCGAGAAATTTAATCGGAGCAACGCCTGCCGAGGCCGTGAGTTGCAGCTCATTCCAAATGTCACGACGAATCGCTTCGGCAATTAAGGTTGCCGAACCATGACATTGCGTGGAATCCGTTACATCCAAATAGGCTTCGTCGAGCGAGAGTGGCTCAATCAAGTGAGTGTAACGTGAGAAAATACTGCGAATGTGCGTTGAAACCTCTTTGTATACCTGCATCGCCAGGCACAACCAGCAACTAGGGCACTGTTTAAGCGCTTGTGCCGTTGGCATCGCACTTCTCACGCCAAACTTACGCGCTTCATAATTACAGGTACTGATGACCCACGCTGCTTTTCGTGCCCTCCAACCGCCAGAGGTCGACCGCGGAAATTGGGGTTATCACGCATCTCTACTGCGGCATAGAAGCAGTCCATATCGATATGGATTGATTTTTCGCATTTGCGTAGACATACAACACACAATTAATAACTGGATAAAACACAGTATACAGACAAATGGGACATTCTCAATCGCTCTCTATCGCCACTAATGAATCCGTAT
>NZ_NPKW01000644.1:0-652 GCF_002265885.1 Vibrio sp. 03_296 | reverse complement strand
CCACTAAGGCTTATCAGAAACAAGTCTGCCGCCCCAGACGCAAGCAATTTTCAATGCGCCGTTGTCACTTTCGTCACCAAACACAATCAACGAGGCTTCGAAATCATCGCTGGGTGCTTCATATTCTTGCAACGACAGTACTTTTTGTGCCCAATTTGGCCCAGTTTCAACAAAAATAAGATCGGGTGGCGTCACGTGCGTCAGCCCAGAGACATTGAAGTTGTGCATTGAAATCAGATCAAACTGAGGTTTTGCACAACTTGAGTTGTGCCCCATATGAAGCTGAAATCGGTCGCTACTGTACAACACCCAGATATGTAAACTGGTCTTTAAGCGAGCAAAACTTTCATCATTGTTCCTATTTAGCTTCACAGCTTCTCCCATATACCGTCCCCTAGCAGTCAGTTGTGGAACCATCCGAATCGTTTTTAGTTGGTCTCACCACCCCTAAACTCTCGACAGGTAGCGTGGTTTCAAATTGCGGAATGGTCACTAACGCCGTTTGTTTACCTAAAAAATTAAGAACTGAAACAAATTGAAATTGATAGTTACTCACTCTAGCTCTAACGTATTTTATGGTTATAAAAACATCATTGTCGGTTACGTCCCCGCTGACCACATCGCCATTGGCGATCGAGATTACTCGATCACC
>NZ_NPKW01000643.1:0-701 GCF_002265885.1 Vibrio sp. 03_296 | reverse complement strand
GGTTTTGCCCTTCTTCTAACTTGGAAAAATACTCCGGTTGATGTCGATTTGATCTACTTCGGACCATTTTGAGTTGTTTTCAAATAATTGCTTGATTTCCGGCAATGTTGCGTCTTACTTCCCTAAAAATTCTTGCATCACTATACACAATGTTACAATTTACCGCCCGAAATAAATTGGCAGAAAAGTACTCAATCTGACTAGTTATGGCATAAAAAAATCATAAACTTAGCCGTTAACCAAACCGTAAGTTATATGGTGTAACTTATGAGATCTAATTAACACTTAACGAAATAGGTTAACTTTTGCTAAAGTTGCGCGATTTATGTTTTTTACAGGGAGCTGAGTGATGTTTGGAGATCGTTTTAACGATATCAATCTGGAAAGGGGATCTGTTTGGTGGGGTCACCACAGCCATTTAGTTTCTCTGCCACTGGCATTAGCGATTTGGTGTGGCCTCTGGAGGCTRGGGCTGTAAGCCGGTTTGTGGGGAGCGATTTTAGTCGGTTTATTTGCGGCGTTATTTGGTGGTTCATCAACCCTCATTTCTGAACCGACCGGGCCAATGACGGTGATCATGACCGCTGTGTTGACCAGCATGGTGGCGAAATACCCAGAATCTGGTATTGCCATCAGTTTTACCATTGTCATGATGGCTGGTGCTTTTCAGGTACTGATCGGCACATTGAAGTTAGGCAAAT
>NZ_NPKW01000642.1:0-573 GCF_002265885.1 Vibrio sp. 03_296 | reverse complement strand
GCTTATCCGATTGATTCGTGGAGCAACTGGCACAGGATTWRGGTTCCGTCGTGCGACACGCAACTCACTGGATTCGGTTTCTGATCGCGATCATGTGATGGAGTTGATGTCAGTCGCCTCGATCTCGATGTTGCATTTATCTCGTCTTGCGGAAGACATGATTTTCTACAACTCTGGCGAGTCGGGCTTTATTGAGTTAGCCGATACGGTGACCTCAGGATCGTCCTTGATGCCACAAAAGAAAAACCCTGATGCACTAGAATTGATCCGTGGCAAAACGGGCCGCGTGTATGGCTCTCTTGCGGGCATGATGATGACGGTAAAAGCCTTACCACTGGCGTACAACAAAGACATGCAAGAAGACAAAGAAGGGCTGTTCGATGCCCTCGATACTTGGAATGATTGCATGGAGATGGCCGCGCTTTGTTTTGATGGCATTAAAGTACAATGGAGAGCGCACCCTTCGAAGCGGCGAAACAAGGTTACGCCAACTCGACGGAGCTGGCCGATTACTTGGTGGCCAAAGGGATTCCATTCCGCGAAGCACACCATATTGTTGGCGTTGCGGTGGTC
>NZ_NPKW01000641.1:0-1183 GCF_002265885.1 Vibrio sp. 03_296 | reverse complement strand
TTGGTAAGCATAGAACTCACCCGTACGACCATTACCCGTTTGCACTTCATCAAATACCAGCAGCGCATTGTGTTTGTCACACAGTTCACGCACGGCTTGAATGAACTCCGATGTTGGTGGAATGTGATGGCCGCCTTCGCCTTTGTAGCGGTTCCATCATACCGCACAGGTACGGTCTGAAATGTGCGCTTGCAGCGCTTCAATATCGTTGTAAGGAAGGTGAGTAACGTCGCCCGGTTTCGGACCAAAACCATCCGAATACGCCGCCTGACCACCCACTGTCACGGTGAAGAAAGTACGTCCGTGGAAACCTTGTTTAAACGCGATGATTTCTGATTTTCTGGCCATAACGTCTGCGGCATAACGGCGCGCCAGTTTCAGGCTGCTTCATTGGCTTCCGCGCCTGAGTTAGCAAAAAAACACACGTTCAGCAAAGCTCACTTCGGTCAGTTTTTTTGGCCAAACGCAACGCTGGCTCATTGGTCATAACGTTGCTCAAATGCCAAAGCTTACCCGCTTGCTCTGTCAGTGCGTTCACCATCACTGGGTGACAATGACCTAAACAGCTCACCGCAATACCACCAGCAAAGTCGATATACTCGTTACCGTTTTGGTCCCAAATTCGAGACCCTGCCCTTTAACTGGAATCATCTCCATTGGTTGTAACAAGGCACCATCACCTCATCGAACAATCCACGCTCTACTTTCATTTCCACTGTCATTACACATTCCCTCTCGATACCGCAGCAGATAGCGAATTACACCGACTTTCACTGTTCGGCAAATATTGTCTTGCATTTACGCTGATGCGGCATTGTATTTACAATTAATTAACGATTTCAATAGTGATTTATTCTTTTTGGTTCGGGGTGTAAATCCTGATAGTCACTATTAATGACTATTTATGCATCAAGTTGGTAAATTATTGAAGCACTTTTTTAAAAAGTGCAGAAGCTTGCTGATGTGGTAAGAAAAATGAAAACAGAATACAGAACGGTGCGAATAAGTTTTTCACTCATCGCAAAGCAAAAAAAGATGAAGAAAATGTTAAGAAAGGTGATCGCGATCAGGATTAGCGCGCGAGAAAGTTCGCCAGCAACTGATGCCCTTGCTCAGTTTTTATCGACTCTGGGTGGAATTGAACCGCATCAATCGCCAGTGTTTTGTGCTGATACCCCATGAT
>NZ_NPKW01000640.1:0-543 GCF_002265885.1 Vibrio sp. 03_296 | reverse complement strand
AAGGATCAACTGCTCGCCACCATTGAGAATTACAAACAGGCAGTTGGCCAATCAAGCGCCTGCCAGCACAAGTGGCGCCGCCAGTGATGAGCTCAAACAGAAGCTACTTGCGATGCAAAAACAGCTGATGCACGTGAACAAAGAGAAGGCGTTTATTGAGCAGAAATATTTGGAACTAACAACAAAAATAGGAAAACGGAGAACAATGAAATTCGCCACCGACAAACTGTTGGATTTTATTTTTCCCGACACAATTCATAAACCCAATTCAATGAATTCTTATTCGTAAGAAAAATCTCACATATAATACAGAATTCTTATAAACTAGCCGCTAATAAAAATATAAGAAATCGTTATCGTCGTGCAGTTAGGTTCCAGTGCCACGCAAGTGTTTTATCACTTGCTGGATCTCAATGAAGAAGAAAAACAACAAGCGCTCCAACAACTACGAACAAGACGACCCCTGATGTCTATCGAMGCGTTGACACCGTTAATCCAGCCTCATGAACATGAGCCTTTCACCGCTTTGCTTGGCTTTCACGC